>JANNCZ010000314.1:0-11132 GCA_031387185.1 Burkholderiales bacterium | reverse complement strand
CCCGAGGCGCGTGCCCGCATCTGCAATGGCCTCGCCTTTCTCGGCATCACACTGGACGATGTGCCCAACGCGGCCGGTGCTGGCCGCATTTCGACGCGCACCTCGCGGGTCAAGGTGCATGTGATCCGCACCAACGAAGAGTTGGTGATCGCGCGTGCGGTGTGCCGCCTGCTCGGCCTCGATGCCACGCCGCCGTCCCCCGCACCGCCATGAAACCGAAAGCGCCCATGAAAACGCTCAGCCCGGAAATGCTCGACCAGATCGATGCCTACTGGCGCGCGGCCAACTACCTGTCAGTCGGGCAGATGTACCTGCGCGACAACCCCCTGCTGCGCGAGCCGCTCAAGATCGAACACGTCAAACGCATGCTGCTCGGCCACTGGGGCACGACGCCTGGGCAAAACTTCATTTACGCGCACCTGAACCGCGTCATCAACAAGTTTGATCTCGACATGATCTACATCTCCGGCCCCGGCCATGGCGGCCCCGCAGTGGTGGCCAACACCTACCTCGAGGGCACCTACAGCGAGGTGTATCCGCACATTGGCCGCGATGTGGCGGGGCTCGCGAAATTGTTCAAGCAGTTTTCCTTTCCCGGCGGCATTCCCAGTCATGCGTCACCGGAGTGCCCGGGTTCGATCCACGAAGGTGGCGAACTCGGCTACTCCCTCAGCCACGCGTTCGGCGCGGCATTCGACAACCCGGACCTGGTGGTCGCCTGCGTGGTCGGCGATGGCGAGGCCGAAACCGGGCCGCTCGCCACGGCCTGGCATTCGAACAAGTTTCTCGATCCCATAACCGACGGCGCGGTGCTGCCGATCCTGCACCTGAACGGCTACAAGATCGCCAACCCGGCCGTCCTCGCGCGCATCAGCCACGAAGAACTGGAACAACTGTTTCGCGGCTACGGCTGGACCCCGTATTTTGTCGAGGGCAGCGACCCGGCGCAGATGCACGAGGCGATGGCCACGACGCTCGATGCCGTCGTTGCGCAAATCAGGGAGATCCAGCACCAGGCGCGCACCCCGGCTTTCGGTACCGTGCATCCGCGGCCACGCTGGCCGATGATCATCCTGGCCTCACCCAAGGGCTGGACCGGCCCGAAGAAGGTCGATGGAAAAAAAATCGAAGGCACGTTCCGCGCGCACCAGGTGCCGCTGACCGACCCGGCCGCGCAGCCCTGGCATCTCGAGATGCTGGAGGTCTGGCTCAAGAGCTACCGTCCGGCCGAACTGTTCGACGACACTGGCCGCCTCAAGCCGGCGCTGGCCGCGCTGGCTCCCGCCGGTGCCCGGCGCATGGGCGCCAATCCGCACGCCAACGGCGGCTTGCTGTTGCGCGACCTGGTGATGCCGGATTTCCGCGCCTATGCGGTCGCGGTGCCCACGCCCGGCGTGCGCGGCATCGGCGACACGCGGGCGCTCGCACCGTTCCTGTCCGACGTGGCGACGCTCAACAACGCGCAGCGCAATTTCCGCGTGTTCGGCCCGGACGAAACGATTTCCAACGGGCTGGCGGCGCTGTTCGACGTCACCAACCGTCAGTGGGATGCGGCGACACTGCCAAGCGACGAATTTCTCGCACCCACCGGGCGCGTGATGGAAATGCTCAGCGAGCACCAGTGCGAGGGCTGGCTCGAGGGCTACCTGCTCACCGGACGGCACGGCCTGTTCAATTGCTACGAGGCCTTCATCCACATCATCGATTCGATGTTCAACCAGCACGCCAAGTGGCTCAAGGTCACCGCAACACTGCCGTGGCGGCGCAAGATCGCTTCACTCAATTACCTGCTGGCCTCGCATGTCTGGCGCCAGGACCACAATGGCTTCACCCATCAGGACCCCGGCTTCATCGACCACGTGGTCAACAAGAAGGCCGCAATCGTGCGCGTCTACCTGCCGCCGGATGCCAACTGCCTGCTGTCGGTGATGGATCACTGCCTGCGCAGCCGCCACTACGTCAACGTCGTGATCGCCGGCAAGCACCCGGCGCCGCAATGGCTGGCGATGGATGCCGCCGTCGAGCACTGCACAGCGGGCATCGGCATCTGGCACTGGGCCGGCAACGGCCAAGGGGCCGATCCGGACGTGGTGATGGCCTGCGCCGGTGACGTGCCCACGCTGGAGACACTGGCCGCGGTTTCGATCCTGCGCAAACACCTGCCTGCGCTGAAGATTCGCGTCGTCAACGTGGTCGACCTGATGAAGCTGCAACCCGAGAGCGAACACCCGCATGGCCTGAGTGATGCGGCCTTCGATGCGCTCTTCACCAATGACAAGCCGGTGGTGTTCGCGTTTCACGGTTACCCGGGCCTGATCCACCGCCTGACCTACCGGCGCCACCACCAGCATCGCCTGCACGTGCGCGGCTACAAGGAGGAAGGCACCATCACCACCGCGTTCGACATGACGGTGCTCAATGATCTGGATCGCTTTCATCTGGTGATGGATGTGATCAAGCGCGTGCCGACGGCCGGTGACGACGGCGCGCGCCTCAGGGCGCAACTCGAGGACAAGCTCGTCGAGCACAAGCTTTACATCAACGAACACGGCGAAGACATGCCGGAGATCCGCCACTGGAAATGGGAAGTTGCCGCATGAGCGCGGCAGCGCCGCTGCGCCTTTACCTGATTCGTCACGGCGAGACCGAATGGTCGCTGGCGGCCCGGCACACCGGGCGCACGGAAATCGCCTTGACGGTGCATGGGGCGGAGCAGGCGGCAAGCCTCGCGCCGCAGTTGCGTGCAATCCGGTTCGCCCATGTCCTGACCAGCCCGCGCCAGCGGGCGCAGCGTACTTGCGCGTTGGCCGGCCTGGCGGCAATGGCAGCCATCGAAGCGGACCTGGCGGAATGGGACTACGGCGCCTACGAAGGGCAGCGTACGGCGGATATCTGGTTGCAACGTCCTGGCTGGAATCTCTACCGGGACGGTTGCCCACAAGGTGAATCGCCTGCACAGGTATGCGCGCGTGCGGACCGGCTCGTCGCGCGCCTGCGCATGCTCGATGGAAACATCGCGCTGTTCTCGCACGGCCAGTTTGGCGGCGCGCTGGCGGCGCGCTGGATCGGACTGCCGCTGACCGCTGCCGCGCACTTCCCGCTCGGCACGGCTTCGCTCAGCATGCTCGGGTTTGACCCCCATCATCCCGATACGGCGGTTATCGCCTCGTGGAATGCTTCTCCGTCCGGCGCCTGAATTTTCGCCAACAGGACGGCCCGCTCATGTCCATTCCATGCGGTGCTGCGGGCCCTAAGCTCTGAAACCCTTACCCACCAAGGGTTTCAGGGTGGTAGCTGATGCCAACAGCCGTACGCAACCGCGTTGCTGCGCGCAGAAATGTCCGCACGCAAGGAGCCCCAGCGTGCAGAGCGCGCATAGCCGGATGCCCCGGCTTGCAGGCTTGCAGGCCTGCGCGGTGGTGCGGCGCTGGCGTGAAAGCGGTCACCGGGCGATGCGCTGCCAGCGACCGGTCGCCAATGCGCTCTCTACTCAGTGCGATGGCGCACGGAAGTCAACTTGCAATTCAAATACCTTGTGCAACAACGCATAGGCTGGTCCCGGCACGGGAATACATCGTGCCCGATTGCGTCAACCCATTCTGCTTTTGTAGAGCTCCGGACCCACCGTGACCAGTGTGCCTATAAGCAATCTGCCGGCTTCGGCAGACCCACCGGTGCCAACGGTGGTCTTGACCGGTGAAGGCGATCACCGCGCGCTGACCGGTGCACTTGGAATCGTCACGCTCGCTGCGGCGAAGGATGCGCTGAAGAAATGGTCCGGGAAGGGCACGTCGCGTTCACTGGACCTGGCCGGGCTTCTGCGCCTCGACACACCGGGCGCGATGTTCCTGTGCAGCCTGCGTGACAAGGGGGTGACGCTCACCGGCCTCGGCAAGGGACACCAGACGCTCGTCGATCTGATCTGCGGACTCGACCTGAAGCCCCTGCCGAAAGTCAAATCCCCCCCGCATTGGCGCCAGCTCGTGATCGGGCTCGGCAAAGGCGCCCACGATGCCTGCCGCGACATGCTCGACATCATCACCTTCATGGGTCGCGCGGCAAGCTGGACAGTCAACGCCCTGATCCACCCATATTGCCTGCGCCCGGCGGCAATTTCGCGGCATGTGGTCGAAACCGGCATCCAGGCGCTGCCCATCATTGGCCTGATGGCCATCATGATCGCCGTCGTCATCGGCTACCAGGGCGTGGCCCAGTTGCGCCCCTACGGCGGCGAGGACTTCACCATCAACCTGGTGGCCGTGTCGGTGCTGCGCGAAATGGGCGTGCTGCTCACCGCCATCATGGTGGCCGGCCGTTCGGGTTCCGCCTTCACCGCCGAAATCGGCGTCATGAAGACGCGCGAGGAAGTCGATGCGCTCAAGGTGATGGGCATCGAGCCGATGCAGGTACTGGTGGTGCCGCGCGTGATCGCCCTGGTGATCACGCTGCCACTGCTGACCTTCTTCGCCGACATGATGGGCCTGATTGGCGGCGCTGCGATCGCCCAATCGCTGCTCGGCGTGTCGCCTGCGCAATACCTGGCTCGATTGCCGCAGATCATCGACCTGAGCGACCTGTTCGTCGGGCTGTTCAAGGCGCCGGTCTTTGCCTTTTTCATCGCCATCATCAGTTGCATGCACGCCATGCGCGTGAGCGGCTCGGCCGAAAGCGTCGGCCGCGAGACCACCCGCGCCGTGGTGAAGTCCATTTTTCTGGTGATCGTGCTCGATGCTTTTTTCTCGATCCTGTTTGAGAAGATCGGCATATGAACGCCCGGAGCGCCCGCGCCGCGGCCCATGCAGAGCCGATCCTGTCGGCGCGCAGCATCGTCAACCGCTTCGGCAAGCAGGTGGTGCATGATGGACTCAGCCTGGACATCGTGCCCGGCGAAATCATCGGCATCGCCGGCGGATCGGGGTCGGGCAAATCGGTGCTGCTCAAAACGCTCACCGGCCTGCACCAGCCGGACGCCGGCGAAGTGTTGCTCGATGGCAAGGCGGTTCAATCGATTACGGCCGGGGAACGGGCCTTTCTGTTCGGCGTGCTGTTTCAGCAGGGCGCATTGTTTTCCTCGCTGTCGGTGGCGCAGAACATCATGCTGCCGATGCGCGAACACACAGCCCTGGCGGTTGAGGAGCAGGAACAGATCGCGGCGATGAAACTGGCGCTTGCCGGTTTGGGGGCAGACAGCGGCATCAAGTTTCCCTCTGCCCTGTCCGGCGGCATGGTGAAGCGCGCAGCGTTTGCGCGGGCGCTCGCGCTCGACCCGAAGATTCTGTTTCTTGACGAGCCGACTTCCGACCTTGATCCGATCGCCGCGAGCGGCATCGACGCACTGATCCTGCAACTGAACCAAAGCCTCGGCATCACCGTTGTCGTGGTCACGCACGACCTCACTACCCTGTTCACCATTTGCGGCCGGATTGCCGTGCTGGTGGACAAGAACGTCACCGTCGATACGGCGGACCGGCTCGTGAAATCCACCCATCCCTGGATCCGTGAATTTTTCCACGGGCCGCGGGCCGAGGCCGCAATGAAAGCAAGGAAGGCACACCATGGAAACTGACAAGCACTATTTCTGCGAGGGGCTGTTCATCATCGGCTTCTGCATTGCTGCGGCATGTTTTGCAGTATGGCTGGGCAGTACCGGCCGCCGTGACGACGTGGTCTACCGCATCCATTTCCCCGATTCGGTCAGCGGCCTTGCGGTCGGCGATTCGGTGAAATACCGGGGTGTCGATGTTGGCACGGTCAAGACCATGGAGATCGACCCCGGCGACGCGCGCCTGGTGCGCGTCGACGTGCGCCTGCGCAAGGAAACCCCGGTAAAGACCGATACCCGCGCCAGCCTCGCGATGAAAGGCATCACCGGTGTCGTCATGGTCGAACTGAACGGCGGGGACCCGAAGGCAAAGGCCTTGCTGGACGCCACGCCCGCAGACAAGATCCCCGAGATCCCCTCGGAGAAAACCGGCCTCAAGGCGATGCTCGATGACCTGCCGAAGCTGATCGGGAAATTTACGGTCATTGCCGACAAGTTCTCCGTCATTGAAGACCAGACCAAGAAGGTCGTGACGAAAGTCGATGCGCTGGCCGAAAAGGTCAAGGACAACCCTTCGCTGCTGCTCCGGCGCCCGAAGTAACGGATGCTAGAAACGGTAAGCCAGGCCGGCACTGGCGGCGTAGTTGGTCTTGCGCTCGGTGATCGGGCTGCGGGCCGAGTCGCCCTGCAAGTGCCGCGACTCGAGGTTGCCGACCGCCACCCATTTTTCACTTACGTCGAACGACCAGAGCAGCCCCAGACTCGACACCAGCCATCCGCTCCCCGGCGTGTAGGCCGGTAATCCGCTGGCGATTGCCTGCTGGGGTGTGATGGCATACAAAGAGCGGGTGGACTTGGCATTGGCCCATGTCGCCTGCGTGAAGACGCCGGCAGCGAAACGGCCGCTCTTGAAGACGCCGGCACTCAGCCGAAAGTCGAGCTGCGCGCCGCGCTCAGTGGCGCTGTGCTGGCGGGCGCGGGCGAGCAGCGTGACCGGCATTGCTCCGAACTTGTGGTCCCACTCCACCTGCGCGCCAATGGAGGCGCCGATGTTGAGATCCGGCATGCCGCGATCCATCAGAAAGCGGGATTCGCTGGCCTTGCGACCGGGCTCGTATGCCAGTTGGGCACCGATATGGAATCCAGGTGCCAACTCCGTGCGGGCGCCACCTTCGAGCACGCCCTGCGTCGAGCGAACGAAAAGGATCTCGCCGAAGTACCGGATCACCGGGACCAGCTCGGTCTGGTTGGAATTGGCGCCGTCGTAGGCGGGCCGAATGCGCAGGCCGGGCCCGATGATGGCGTCATTGGAGAGCTCCGCGACAGCGACCGTCGACGTGCCCAAGCCAACGGCCAGCGACGCATACAACATCACGGCGCGCAGCGGCCGTGCCCGCATCACGGCGCGCAGCGACCGTGCCCGCATCACGGCGCGCAGCGGTCGTGCCCGGAGCAGGAGGGTATTCATTGCCGCATATTCCGCCTGCGCCAGCCGTGATTTCTGTGCGTTACCGTACAGACCCGCGGGTGCGAGCGGCCTAGATTGTGTTTTTCAGCAGAGGAGTTGGGTCATGATCAACCGGATACTCAAAACGCTTCTTGCGGGGCTGGTCTTTGCCGGCTTTCTTGGCACAGTTGCGGGTTGCAACACCATTGAAGGGGCGGGCAGGGACATCGAGCAGGGCGGCAAAGCGATCAAGGATGAGGCGCGCGAAAAGCGCTGATCTCCATGAAATAAATAGGGAGTAGCCGCTTACGCGGCTTCCCTTTTGTTGGCTGCGGCCGTTTTACTTCCGGTCGGCTTTTCAATTGGCCGCGCTTGCAATTCATCGCGCGCCCAGCAGCGGCGCAGGGGCCTCGCAGGTTCGAAGCCTCGTGATTCCAACGCCGAAATCAAGGTGCATACCGGGGCATCGGCCCGCAACTCACGAAGAACGATTGCCGATCAAGCCGAGGAACTCTTCGCGGGTTGCGGCCGAATCGTGAAAACTGCCGACCACCGACGAGGTGATCATCATCGAGTTCTGCTTTTCGACGCCGCGCATCATCATGCACAAATGGCGCGCCTCGATCATCACGCCAACCCCTTGCGCCCCAATGGTTTCCATCACGGCCTGCGAGATCTGTTCGGTCAGGCGTTCCTGCAGTTGCAGGCGCCGCGCATACATGTCGACCACACGCGCAAGCTTGCTCACGCCGAACACCCGGCCTGTTGGCACATAGCCGATGTGGCAACGGCCGAAGAATGGCAGCATGTGGTGTTCGCACAAACTGTAAACCTCGATATTCTTGACGATGACCATGCTGTTGGTCTTCTGCGTGAAGATTGCACCGTTGATCAGGGTCGCAAGGTCGGTGCGATAGCCGGACGTGAGGAAGTCGTAGGCCTTGGCAACCCTGTCGGGGGTCTTCTGCAGGCCTTCGCGCGCCGGATCTTCGCCCAGTTCAAGCAACAACTGCTGCACCAGTTCGGCGATTTTTTCGATATTGACTGCCATGCTGACGTTCTCCCGAGTGGTCACGAGCGTCGTGGCGAAGCGCCACCACGCGTAGAACAACAAACTAACCGCTGCGACATCGCCTCGGCTGTGCGGTACCGAACATCATGCGGGTCTCCTGATCGCGGCGCGGAAACACCGGCACCGCTCCCGGGAGATTGACCCGCGGCTGGGTGGTTATCCCGCCCGCAACACGGCGCGCGCATTGATCATGTCGCGCTGGTGTATCGCGCGCGCCTCGCTGGTGCAGGCGCCGCGTTCGCTGGCGGCAACATCCTTGCACGCGCCCAGATTGAGCTTGAGCCCGCCATTGGCTTCGCTCACTGCGGTCTGGTAGCGCTGTTGTGGCGTCAGGTCCGGAATCACGGTGCGCGCGAGAATGCGGTCATCTTGCTCCGGCGTGCGTTCCTGCCAAGCCGCTTCGGCGTGTGCAGGCTGGATGGTGGCTGCCACCAGCAGGACCGCGGCAGTGAACAGAAAAATGCGTGGAATCGAATGCATGAGCTTCTCCAATCGTGGTGGGGGCCGACTGCGCACTGCGGTGCCCGCCGTGTCGCCGTCCTGCGAGCAGAAATTGTCCCCAACCGCTTCGGGTGCGTCCGTACTGCAGCGCACGCAGCGACCAACATGAAGAAAAAAGCATCAACTGTCTGCATTTCTCGATGACAGTGTTGCGCTCAAGCCGCGTGGGCAACGAAAGCGTGGTCAGGAAGGAACTGGCGCGCCTGTTGTCCGATGTGCAGTACCGCCAGGACGCCGGGCGTTCAGACCGGATCGGCACTCGGGAGCGGGTGCAATGTGCGACAGCGTACGGTGCGGCGTCAGCTGGTGGTGCATTGTCCGCCAGTCTGCGTCAAATCGACGCCGTTGCATTACCCGGGAGTGCGCCTTGGCCGCCGTTGAAAACCACCTGATTGCGCTGCTGCCGCGCGTCGATCGCCTGCGCCTGCTCGCTCTGTGCGAGCCGGTTCAACTGGTACTGAGCGAAGTGCTGTGCGAAGCCGGCGCGCAGGTGCACCATGCCTACTTTCCGGTGGATGGTTTTATTTCGCTGGTGACGCGGGTTGACAACCATCCCGGCGTGGAGGTCGGCATGATCGGGCGCGAGGGGATGCTGGGTGTGCAACTGGCGCTCGGTGTGGCCGTCGCGCCGCTGCATGCGCTGGTGCAAGGGCCGGGGATGGCGTGGCGCATCGGCGCGGTCGCCTTGCGCAGAGAGCTGGCGCGCAGCACGGCGCTGCAGCGCAACGTGAACCGCTACCTGTATGTGCTGATGAGCCAGTTGACCATTTCCGCCGCGTGCGTACGCTTTCACCAGATCGGTCCGCGCCTGGCGCGCTGGCTGCTGATGAGCGAGGACCGTGCCCATACCAACCGCTTTCGCGTGACCCACGAGTTTCTGGCCTATATGCTCGGCGTGCGCCGGGTGAGCATCACGGCCGCCGCCGGCGGCCTGCAACGCAGCGGCCTGATCGAATACCGGCGCGGCGACCTCACGGTGTTGGACCGCAAGGGCCTGGCCGCAGTGGCGTGCAGTTGTTATGCTGCCGGCCAGCGGGCCTACGCGGAACAGTGGCCCTGAGCCCGGCGTGGTGGGTGCCAGAAGCACATGGCGGTCAATCGTGCGCAAACCGGCAAGCCCTGCCTGGAACAGCGCACCGCGCGACCCGACCGCCTGCGCCCGGTGACCGCCGGGGTCAGTTGCGACCGGTGACCTGGCCGCGAATTTCCCCACCCGGATGGGCGGCAGTGTGCAAGTTCAGGTACCACGTTCCGGCTCCTGACCGGCGTTTGGTTCAGCGCGTTGCGTTCCAGCTGCGGTCAACCCGGTTGAACGCCGCATGCGCTGCCGGGCGCACTTCCTTCCACTCCGGGTCGAGTTCGGATTTGGTGCGCATGTATTCCGCCATCAGTTTGGGTTCCGCCTCGGTGAAGGTCGCGGCGTCGTGGCGCACGCGGCCTTCCCAGCCGGCGCGAAAGCCGGGCGCGTAGTACTCGTAGGCACGGCCTTTCACGTAATAGGGTTCCCTGACGTAGGTCTCCCTCCAGAATTGTTCTTCGGCCGTGTGGTTGAGCGCTTCCGCCGCGCCCTTGCCGGCCAATCCGCCGGCC
Source organism: Burkholderiales bacterium (assembly GCA_031387185.1). Classification (GTDB taxonomy): domain Bacteria; phylum Pseudomonadota; class Gammaproteobacteria; order Burkholderiales; family JAEUOS01; genus CANJDH01. The sequence goes on along the minus strand of JANNCZ010000314.1, from coordinate 980 downwards.
ACCGCGCCCACGGCGGCGCCGATCACGGCACCGACCGGTCCGCCCACCACCAGACCGGCCGCCGCGCCGGCGACCCCGCCCGATGCTGCGCCGGCACCGGTGCCCAGTGGATGCGCTCCTGGCGTTCCGGTGATCGGGTCACGGTTCAGGTCTTCTTCGTTGGCGACTACTTTTCTGATCATGGTGTCGGTCATTTTGGTTCTCCTTTGCCGGTTGCCGGCGTGGTTGTTGCAAGGTTGTTGCAGGGTTGTTGCGTCAATCGCATGCACCTTAAGCGGGGCAAGGTCGCCGTTCTCTGCGCCAGCCCACCTTGGTGTCAAGCCCGGTTTGAAATTGATTTCGATCCCGCCCCGTCACCCTTGGTACACAAGGTTCACAGACCGGAATCGCTGAAGAAGCGCATGGAATGGACTTGGGCGGGCAGCGGCACGAACAACGAGCATGAACCACGGCGCTGCGAACGTTCTGTTCGATATCGAACAGACCACAGAAATGCGTGCTTGCTAGGCTCGCGCCGTATTTACACTGGATCACCATCCCGGGTCACCATTCATGAAATCAGTTGCGGTATTTGGCGCGGGGATCGCGGGCCTCGCGGCGGCGCACGAGTTTGCGCAGCAGGGCTACCGCGTCTCGGTCTACGACGCCAACCCGGACGCCGGCGGGTTCTGTCGCAGCGCCCGTGTCGACGGTGACGGCGGCATGCCGTCCGAATATTCGTGGCACGGCCTGGGGCCGTGGTATCACAACGCTTTCGATGTGATGCGGCAGATTCCGTTCGATGCGGGCGGCAGCGTGTACGACAAGGCGCTGTCGCGGCCAATCGACTTTGGCACCGCGCCGGACCAAGGCATCGCCGAGTTCGACCACGCGCACGTGTTGCAGGTCTCGAAGATGTTGCGCATGTCGGGCTTCGACAGCATTCGCTGGGCGTGGCTGATGCTCAAGTGCTGGGCCGCGCATCGCCGCAGCAGCGAGCA
>JANNCZ010000927.1:0-1739 GCA_031387185.1 Burkholderiales bacterium | reverse complement strand
GATCTTGACGGCCAGGCGATTGAAATGCCCAACGTGCCGCCTGAAGCAGCCTATCGCGGCAAGATGCACATCAAGGCGTATCCCACGCGCGAATATGCGGACATGGTGTGGGCCTACATGGGACCGGTGGATGCAGCATCGCCCTCGCCGTCTTTGCCTGCACTCGAAGCCGGTCTCGTGCCCGAATCGCATCGTTACGTCTCGAAAAAACTGCAACAGTGCAACTGGGCGCAGTCGATCGAGGGGGCGCTTGACACGGCGCATTTTTCATTCCTGCACATGCCCGCGCCGAAAGTCGCGGCGACCGAACACCCGGATGCCAACGCCGACCAGAAGCGGCTGAAGTGGATGCGGGATGATCCGCTGCCGCGTTTTTCGTTCGCCGATCACGCGGCCGGCTTTGCGGCGGGCGCGGCGCGCCACGCTGATGGGGCGGATCTGTACTGGCGCATCAGCCAGTTCCTCACGCCCAATCACAGCCTCGCACCCAACGCGTTGCCGGGTGAGAACTATCAGGGCCAGACCTGGGTGCCGATCTCGGACACCGAGTGCTGGATCTACACCTATGCGTGGAATCCGGAGCGGCCCTTGACGGACGCAGAGCGCGCCAAATTTGCTACGGGCCACGGCGTGATCGGTGAGGTGGGGGCTGACTACGTGCCGTTGCGCAACCGCCACAACGACTATCAAATCGACCGTGAGGAGCAGCGCCACCGCACCTTCACCGGCGTGCGCGGCGTCTCCGAGCAGGACGCGATGGTGCAGGACAGCCAGGGCCTGATTGCGGACCGGACGCTGGAGCACCTGACGCCGACCGATGCGGCAGTGGTGCGCTTTCGCCGCGTGGTGTTGAACGGCGCGCGTGATCTCGCACACGGCGCGCCGCCGGCAGTGGCGCACGACGCAGAAGCCTACCGAATGCGTTCGGGCAGTTGGGTGGCAGCGGGGGCGAAGGCGTTCAACGAGGTGATGCTGGAACGGTTTGCGGATGCGGCAGGGCGTGCGCGGTCTGCTCAGCAAGGAGAAGCGGCATGCGCTTGAAGCTGAATCAAAATCGGGGTGTTCTTGACACACTGCGTGCTCTCGTCGTGCTGTGCATGCTCATGGCATTCACAGCAGCCGCACTGGTGCAGGCGCAGACCTACCCGGCCAAGCCGGTGCGCATCATCGTGCCCTATCCGCCCGGCGGCATTGGAGACACCGTCACGCGCGCCATCGCACAAGGTCTCGCGAGTGAACTCGGACAGCCCTTCGTGATTGAAAACAAACCCGGTGCGAGCCAGATGATCGGCGCGGAGATGGTGGCCAAAGCAGCGCCCGATGGCTACACCCTGTTCCTTGGCAGCGTCACCAGTCTCGCGATCAACGTCAACTCGCAAAAGAAAATGTCTTACGACCCAGCCAAGGATTTTGCGCCGGTATCGATGGCATTTTTCTCACCGCTCTATCTGGTGGTCAATCCCGCTGTGCCGGTCACGACAGTGCGCGAGTTGATTGCATTGGCCAAAGCGCAGCCGGGCAAGCTTACCTTCGCTTCCATCGGCCAGGGCGGGTCGATCCACCTCGCGGGCGAACTGTTTCGCTCGATGGCGGGGCTGGACATGACGCATGTGCCGTACAAGGGCAGCGCGCCGGCCCTCACTGATGTGATCGGTGGGCAGGTGAATTTGATGTTTGATGCCGGTGTCTCCGCGCTGCCGCAAGTGCGTGCCGGCAAGCTGCGCGCCCTCGCCGTCACC
>JANNCZ010000890.1:0-1688 GCA_031387185.1 Burkholderiales bacterium | reverse complement strand
GCCGCGACGCGCCCCGGTGATTTTGTGCTTGATCCGTTTTTCGGCTCCGGCACGGTTGGCATGGTGGCCGAGAATCTTGGCCGCCGCTATATCGGCATTGAACTCAATCCGGAGTACGTGCAGATTGCGACTGAGCGATTGGGTGCGCAGATGCAGTACGGGCTGATGAAAGCGGCGTGAAAGAAAATGCCCAGACTACCGCCCGCTATGTTCGATGTGCGTGCAATTGCACGCATGCTTGCAAAGCTGACATGAGTGTGAATTCGCTGTATATCCCGGTCGTCTCGTGTCCGCTCAACTGTGACGGGATAGTCAGGGATGCGCGGACGCATATTCCAAGAGGATTTTTTACCCTTGCGAAGGAGGGGCAGCCAATCAAATTATTTGTGGTTGCCCAGAATCCGGGTCAACCATGGGGTGCCCAAATCAATGCCTACGCAAAGTTGAATCCCGAGCAGAAAGTGCGGCAACAGTTTCAACTTGTGCGTGACGCAATGATTGGTGATGAAAGGCGCACATTTCAAGTGCGACTTGCCGCTTGGCTTTCAACGATATTGTCAGTGCCTGAGCGAAATGTCTTCGAGCATGTGGTCTATTCAAATGTTGTGAAATGCACCACACCAAACAACAGGAAGCCGCTTCAGACGCTGGCTCAAACGTGCGCTTCGCGCCATCTTTCCCGGGAGCTTGATTTTTGGCAACCCGCGATCACCGTTGGCTTGGGTGGGGCAGCATCCTCATATCTATCGAAATTGGGAATAAAGCATGAGTCCATGCCGCATCCATCCAATCGGGAGTGCAAGGTTGACAACGATAGACTGATAGAGCGTCTGCGAATCAAGATTCATTCAATCAGCGCTCATGGGTAGCACAATCAAAATGCGCCGCCTCACTACCGACATCCTGATCCTAGGCTCCGGCGGCGCGGGCCTGTTCGCGGCTCTCCACGCCCATCAGGCCGCACCCGGCTTGCAGATCACCGTCGCCGTCAAAGGCCTGCTCGGCAAAAGCGGCTGTACGCGCATGGTGCAGGGCGGCTACAACGTGGCGCTGGCGAAGGAGGATTCGGTCGAGCGCCATTTCATGGATACGATTGACGGCAGCAAATGGCTGGCCGATCAGGACCTCGCGTGGACATTGGTCGAGCAGGCTGTGGTGCGCATTCATGAACTGGAGAATGAGCTTGGCTGCTTTTTTGACCGCAACCCTGACGGCAGCATGCATCAGAAGGCGTTTGCCGGGCAGACCTTTGACCGCACCGTACACAAGGGCGATTTGACCGGCATCGAGATCATCAACCGTTTAGCCGAAGCCGTGTGGGCGCGCGGGATTGACCGGCTCGAAGAACATCGTGCAATTGAACTCATCAAAACCGCTGATGACGGCAGCGGCAAGGCGGCGCTCGCAGGCGTGCTGATGATCGACATGCGCGATGGCGAATTCGTGTTCGTGCAGGCCAAGGCGGTACTGCTCGCCACCGGCGGCGGCCCGACCATGTACAAATACCACACACCCTCGGGCGACAAGAGCTGCGACGGCATGGCGATGGCCTTGCGCGCCGGCCTGCCGCTGCGCGACATGGAGATGGTGCAGTTCCACCCCACTGGTGTGCTGGCCGGTGCGGGCACGCGCATCACCGGCACCATTATTGAAGAGGGGCTGCGCGGCTCGGGCGGCTATCTGCTCGG
>JANNCZ010000876.1:0-1546 GCA_031387185.1 Burkholderiales bacterium | reverse complement strand
GGAGTGGATCGATCCGCCACTGCCCGACCCCGGCCCCTACCCGAAACGCATGGGCCCCGGCGGGCATGTCATCGTCACCAACACCGATGACGTCGATGGCCGCTGTGCCGCCGCTGCGAAAGTCCCCGGCGTCACTGTTACCGCCCCTGCCCGGATGCAGGAATATCCCGGCAGGGGCGGCGGCGCACCAATCCGGGTGCGCGGATGCAATTTCTTTGATCCCGATGGCACGCTGATCGAGTTGAACCAGTTGCTGAAATGACCGCAGCCTTCGCCCCCGCCATGCCCAACCCGGCTGCCCACGCCGCGGTTTGGCAGGGTTTGAAAGTGCCCTGCCGTTCGCTGCCGGGGACGAAGCAAACGAGGTCCCGACAAATTCTGCCCGCGCCCTGAACCGGATCAGCTGCTCTGCTTTGCCAGCACGAGGAGCGAGCAGCCGCCAAGAACCAGCGAGCAAAAAGCCGGGTCGCACTTGAAGAGCAGTCGATGGGGAGCGCGCCGAATCTTCATGCCAAGCGCAGTTGGCGGCAGGGCCAAAATCGCATGGGTGAAGCGTTGCCGCTCAATGGTGTAGCCACAATCCGCCAGCGTGGCACGTGCGGTCTCTGCCGTAAAATAGTGGAGGTGGCCGACCGTTTCGCGCGCCTCCATCGGCCAGTGATTCCAGAGCGACCGGAGCGATAGATCGAGGGGGATGTGGAATATGAAATTCTCAGCGTGATCCCGCAACTGCCGCAAAAAACCGAGATAGTCGTCAACATGCTCAAACACGTCGATGCACAGCAGGGTATCTGCATTCACCCCGGATGAAAAGATTGACGCCTGCCTGAACTCAAGGCCGGACTTTGCGCGCTGCCTCGCGATTCGAAATGCGTCAGGTGCCGGCTCAAAGCCCATGAGTGCAGTGGTGCTCGGCAACTCCGGCCGAAGGGCATTCAAGACGCCGCCGGTGCCGCATCCGACGTCAACCACAAGGTCGGCCGCAGACAAAATATCGCCAGCCAGTGCATAAATATGCCGAGCTTTCCACGCGGCATCATCGTCGTGCCAGTCACCGGTTGCCGCTGCGTAAGCACCACCGGAATAGCGCTCGGAAAGCCCATGTTCAGCCACATGCTACCTCTTTCGCAATTCCGCGCGTCGTGCTTGTCTATGCTAGGTATCATCGACAACACAAGGTGGACCATGCGACGTCCACGCGGCTAAGCACCGGTCAGCAGAACGTTCGACACGGGCTTGACGCTCCGCTTCAAGCAACGGCGCGAGGCCAAGGGTGCGTTCGCGTTCGGAAACAATCAGCCGGTTTACACCCAGCGCTACAGCGCTGTGAATAAGCCTCAGAAACGCATCATCGAAAATGATAAGCGCGGCACGCGGCTCGGTGCCAAAGACCGTGCGATTTCCGTCATCGGCACCCCAAATATCATTTGTAAACCGGAGGGTATAATTTATAGATGTGAGCGCTGGTCAAAAGTGGGGCTGACATGTCGGGTCGCGTTGTCGGAGTGGTGGCGTTGCTTGCTGTTGGAGCCTGTAGCAGCGACGC
>JANNCZ010000862.1:0-1829 GCA_031387185.1 Burkholderiales bacterium | reverse complement strand
TTTGTCCTTGGAATCACGGAGTTTCCTCCAGGCTCATACCTCGTTGGAAAAGACTACCAGTTGCAGGCGACGCGCATGTCCGCTATACTTAATTCACGACACACCCCTAGACCGTCTGGTTTAGCCAGTTCGCTCTCGGGGCGACAGGCCGCCCTGAGGGAAACTTCTTGGAGGCTTTGTCATTTTTGGCTCGGAGATCAGCGGAATACAGGTCGGCACTCGCTTGCGCTGATGCGCAATTTATATACTGTATTTATGACCAGCATATGATATATTCCATCAATGCGCACCATCGTCTTCGTCGACGGCTACAACCTCTACTACGGCATGCTGCGCCGCAGTCCCTACAAGTGGCTTGACCTGTTTGCCTTGTTTCACGACCATGCGCTCGACCAAGATGCCGGCGTGGTTGAGGTGCGCTACTACACCGCACCGGTACTCGGCAAAATGTGCGACGACCCCGAGTCTCCCCAGCGCCAGCGCACCTATCTTCAGGCGTTGCGCAAGCTGCATCCGCAACGCATCGCGATCATTGAAGGCAGGATGACGGCGAGCCAGCCGTATCAACGGCTGGTGCACCCGATCCCGGAAGCACCCGCCCTCGGCATGGTGCAGGTCTATCACTTTGATGAAAAGCAGACCGACGTCAATCTCGCATCGGACATGATCGCCGCCGCATGGACGGGCGCGTGCGAGCAAATCGTCCTGTGCACCAATGATTCGGATATCGAAGCCGCGCTCGCTACGATCCGCAAGCATTGCCCCGCTGTCCGGCTCGGCATCGTCGCACCGATCCCCGGTGATGATCACCGGCGTATTCCGGCCGATTTGACGCGGCACGCGCACTGGACCAAGACACTCAAGCGGACGCACCTGGCGCAATCGCAACTGCCGTTGAAGATTCCGGGTACCAGCATTCGCAAGCCCGCCGCCTGGGACATGACCGCAGGTTAAACGCCGGCTATTTTGGTGGCATTGTTTTTGTGGGCCGTCAAATTTTCACTATGCCGCCGGCCTGAAAGCCTTGGTGCGAGCGTGTCTACGGCACTGGATGGCTTTAAACCGTTCATGCTGGTTTCAGCGCCATTGCTGCCAAGAGCCGCTCCAGATAAGGCTCTGCGGGCGATGCCTGGCGAATCACTGCGCTTCAGGATGTATCCGGCCGCGTGCCTGGTGCCCGCGTGCCGGCCGTCTATTCCGAACGCTGCCAGGCTTGGTCCACGCGGTTCCAGGCCGATCGCGCGGCCAGCCGCACTTCGGCCCACGGCGGATCGAATTCAGATTTTCCGATGTTGTAATCGGATATCAGTTTCGGTTCGGCATCGAGAAACGTGGCACCGTCATGCAGCACACGGCCCTCCCAGCCAGCCCGGAAGCCGCGCGCGTAGTATTCGAAAGACTGGCCTGCAGTGAAGTAGGGTTCGCGCACACAGGTCTCGCGCCAATACTTTTCTTCTTCAGTCGGATTGATGGCTTCAGCCATGCTCTTGCCGGCCAATCCACCGGCGACTGCGCCGACGGCTGCGCCGATCACGCCGCCCACTGGCCCGCCGCTGGCCATGCCTGCCACCACGCCAGCAACACCGCCGGATGCCGCGCCCGCGCCCGTACCGAACGGATGCGCGCCTTCGGTGCCGCTGATCGGGTCGCGATTGAGATCGTCTTCGTTGGCGATCACTTTATAGGTAGTGGCGATTTTTTCTGCTGCGAGTTGGGTCATGGCGAATCTCCAGTAGATTTTCCGGTGAGCGGACAGACTGGTTGACCAGCAGTGCGTCAAAAAATGCATTCAGCTCTCCACCCGCACACAAGCCTATGGATTGAGCGGG
>JANNCZ010000829.1:0-2459 GCA_031387185.1 Burkholderiales bacterium | reverse complement strand
TGGTGCCGCCGGCCACGAAGGGCACCAGCACCTTCACCGGTTTGTTCGGGTAGGGCTGGGCGTGCGCAGCGCTGGCGCTACAGACCAACATCAGAGCGGTAAGGATTTTCTTCATGGCGTGTCTCCGTGCATTGGAACGTGAAGAAACCAGTTTACCTGCGCGGCTTACGAACGGCGGGCGGCATGTTGGGCGGCGGTAGATTCGGCAGGGTTGCAGCTACTGCACGTTCAGCCGCGCACGTTCAGTCTCCGCGCGTTCGAGCGCAGACTCAATCGTCGCGAAACCGGTCCAGCGTCCGCCGGTCTTTTTTGGTAGGGCGCGCGGCAATGTGCGAGGCTGGATCATCGAAGCGTTTTTTGCGCTCGGCTTCGGTGGCGCGCGCGGCGCGGCTTTCGTCTGTTTCCTGATACAGCAGGGCAGCGGCCTGTGCGTTGCCGCGCTTGTCTGAGAGAGCGGTGACGGCAATGACGAAGTCACCCGACGGTGTGCGCACGCTCAACTGGTCGCCCGCTTTGACATCCTTGGCCGGTTTGACGCGCTCGCCGTTGAGCGCTACCTTGCCAGCGTCAATCGCGGCAGTGGCGAGCGACCGTGTCTTGAAAAATCGCGCGGCCCATAGCCATTTGTCGACGCGCAGGCCCACATCAAAATGCCGCGACGCCGCCATCCGAGCGCGGATCAAAACCGCCTTCGAAATTGCCGTTGGCGTGGCGGATCACACAGCCGGCGTGGCCGAGGGTTTCGTCGAAATCGGGAACCATCTCGACATCGTGGCCGCGCCGCCTCAACTCTTCCACCGTCGCTGCGGGGAAGCGGCCTTCAAGCTTGAGTGAGTCGGTAGTCTGGCCCCAGGTGCGGCCTAACAGCCAGCGCGGCGCGGCCACCGCGTCCTGCGGATTGAGACCCATCATCGCCGCGCGTGAGAACACCGCAGACTGGCTCTGCGGCTGGCCGTCGCCGCCCATGTTGCCGTAGACCATGACGCGGCCATCGTCGAGCAGCGCCATCGCCGGGTTGAGGGTGTGAAATGGTTTTTTGCCAGGTTCGAGCGTGTTGATGTGCGCCGGGTCGAGCGAGAACGATGCGCCACGGTTCTGCCAGTTGATGCCGGTTTCACCCAACACCACACCGGAGCCGAACTCGTGATAAATCGATTGAATGATCGAGCAGGCATTGCCAGCGCCATCAATCGCGCCCATCCAGATGGTGTCGGCCGGGCCTTTACCTGCGCCCCACGGTGCGGCCTTGGCCATGTCGATCTGCGCCGCATTCGCGTCGAGGCTGGCGGCGTCGAGAAACGATTGCGCATCCGGTGCGCCATTGCGCGCCATCGCTTGCGGATCAGTGATGTGACGGTCGCGCACGAGGAAGGCGCGCTTGGTCGCTTCCACCGCGATATGCACAAAATCTGCGGAGAGATGATCGTGCTGCGCTGCACCGAGGCGGTCCATCATGCCGAGAATCATCAAGCTGATGAGGCCCTGCGTTGGCGGCGGCATGTTGTAGAGCGTGCCCTGCGAATGCTTGAGTTGCAGAGGTGTGCGCAGCAGCGCCTGATGCTGTTGCAAGTCGGCCAGCGTGACCAGGCTGCCCGCGTTCTTCAAATCATTGGCGATGGTGCGTGCCAGGTCGCCGCCGTAAAAACTGTCAAGACCCGCTCCCACCAAGGCTTGCAGCGTAGCGGCCATGCGCGACTGCTTGAACACGGCGCCGGTGTCCGGCACTTTGCCGCCGGGCAAAAAGGCACTGGCGAAGCCATGCACGTCTTTCAACTCGGTGAATTTCTTCGAGGTGTTCAGGTGCTGCGAGCCGGTCACTGCGATGCCGTGCGTGGCATAGTGAATCGCATCTTCCAGCAGACGTGACACCGGCATGCGTCCGCCGAGTTTGTCGCATGAAGTGCGATGCGCCATGTCCCAGCCCGACATGGTGCCAGCCACAGTGATGGCGGCGGTGGGGCCGCGAAAAGGGATCGCCCCGCCGCTTTCAAGGCGGCCCGCATACTGCGCGCGCGATACGTTGGCTGCCGATGCGCCGCAGGCATCGATGCCGATCACGCCATCCTTGGGCGATCGCACCAGCCAAAAGCTGTCGCCGCCGATGCCGTTCATGTGGGGGTACACGACCGAGATGGTGGCGGTGGCGGCGATCATCGCTTCGACTGCGTTGCCGCCTTCACGCAAGACGGCAAGCGCCGATTGTGCAGCCAGGGAGTGCGGCGCAACGGCCATGCCGCGGGTGCCACGAGTGGGATTGGCCATGTGCTTAATCGATCTTCGCCACCACACGCCCGATCACGGTGCCGGCCTTGAGCTGGTCGAGCGTCGGCGAAATCTGATCCATCGCACGCGTCTCGGTGGGAATCGGCTTGAGCTTGCCCGACTGCGCCAGCGCGACGACTTCACGCAACTCCTGCACGTCACCGACGTAAGAGCCCTGAATCGTGATCGCGCGCTGC
>JANNCZ010000783.1:0-3528 GCA_031387185.1 Burkholderiales bacterium | reverse complement strand
GGCATCCGCTACGCCGATGAGCGCGTGGTGCTGAAGGAAACGAAGAAGAAGTAAGGAGTCGATGAACATGCTGACCAAGAAAGAAAAGCGGCTGCGTCGCTCCCGCCAGACCCGCACGCGCATCGCCCAGCAAGGCGCTGTGCGATTGACGGTGTTTCGTTCGAACCTGCACATCTACGCCAGCGTCATTTCTGACGACGGTGAGCGCGTGCTGGCGTCGGCTTCCACTGTGGAAAAAGAAGTGCGCGAACAGCTGGCCGGTTCTGGCAAGGGCGGCAGTGCCGCCGCCGCCGCACTGATTGGCAAGCGCATTGCTGAGAAGGCCAAGGCCGCCGGCGTCGAGAAGGTCGCGTTTGACCGCTCTGGATTCGCCTATCACGGTCGCGTCAAGGCGCTGGCCGAGGCTGCCCGTGAAGCGGGCCTTCAGTTCTAAGCGGAACAAGGAATACCAAGATGGCAAAGTTTCAACCCCGCGCTCAAGCCGAAGCCAATGACGACGGCCTGAAAGAGAAGATGATCGCGGTCAACCGCGTCACCAAAGTCGTCAAGGGTGGTCGCACGCTGAGTTTCGCGGCGCTGACGGTCGTTGGCGATGGCGATGGCCGAATCGGCATGGGCAAAGGCAAGGCCAAGGAAGTGCCAGTCTCGGTGCAAAAGGCCATGGAAGGCGCGCGTCGCAATATGTTCAAGGTGCAGTTGCGCAATGGCACCGTGCACCACAACGTTCGCGGCGAACATGGCGCGGCCAAAGTGCTGCTGGCGCCGGCACCTGCAGGTACCGGCATCATTGCCGGCGGTCCGATGCGCGCCGTGTTCGAAGTCATGGGGGTGACGGACATCGTGGCCAAGAGCCTGGGTTCGAGCAACCCTTACAACATGGTGCGCGCGACGCTGGATGCTCTTAAGCGCTCCACCACCGCCGCCGAAGTGGCCGCCAAGCGTGGCATGTCAGTCGAGGCCATCTTCAACTGACCACTCGCCAACGGAGATATTCCATGTCGGACAAGAAAACCCTCAAGGTCAAGCTCGTCAAGAGCCCGATCGGTTGCAAGCAATCGCACCGCGACACGGTGCGCGGCCTGGGCCTGCGCGGTGTCAACAGCGAGCGTGTGCTCGAAGACACCCCTGCCGTGCGCGGCATGATCAACAAGATCGCCTATCTGGTGCTGGTGCTCTGAGGCACGCGGCGCGCAAGGACAGTCAACCATGCATCTCAATACCATCAAGCCCTCCGAGGGCTCCAAGAAAGCCCGCCGACGTGTCGGCCGCGGCATCGGCTCCGGCTTCGGCAAGACGGCCGGTCGTGGACACAAAGGCCAGCGTTCGCGCGCTGGTGGGTATCACAAGGTCGGTTTTGAAGGCGGTCAGATGCCGCTGCAGCGGCGTCTGCCTAAGCGCGGTTTCAAATCGCATGCCTTGAAGTTCAATGTCGAGATCACGCTGGCGGATTTGCAGCGTCTGAATCTCGACGAAGTTGACCTGCTCACATTGCGCGCGGCCGGCCTGATTGGCGAAATCATCCGCCACGTCAAGATTGTCAAGACGGGTGAGTTGTTGCGCAAAGTCGCGATCACTGGGCTGACGGCTTCGGCGGGCGCCAAAGCGGCCATTGAAGCCGCCGGCGGCTCGCTGGCCTGACCTAAGAGGCAAGGCAGAAAACCTTGGCAACTTCGGCAAACCAACTGGCCAAGAGCGGCAAGTTCGGCGACCTGCGTCGACGGCTCGTCTTTTTGCTGTTGGCCTTGGTGGTGTATCGCTTGGGTGCTCACATCCCTGTGCCCGGGATCGATCCGAATCAGCTGCAACAGTTGTTCAAGGGCCAGCAGGGCGGCATATTGAGCCTGTTCAATATGTTCTCCGGCGGCGCATTGTCGCGCTTCACGGTATTTGCCTTGGGCATCATGCCGTACATTTCGGCGTCGATCATCATGCAGCTGATGACCTACGTTATTCCGACATTGGAATCGCTGAAGAAAGAGGGCGAGGCCGGTCGGCGCAAGATCACGCAATACACCCGCTACGGCACTTTGGGTTTGGCGTTGTTTCAATCGCTCAGCATTGCCGTGGCTTTGGAAAGTTCGGTCGGTTTGGTTATCTCTCCTGGCATGGGGTTCCGCATCACTGCCATGGTCAGCCTCACAGCGGGCACGATGTTTTTGATGTGGTTGGGTGAGCAGATTACCGAGCGTGGGCTTGGAAATGGCATCTCTATTCTGATTTTTGGGGGCATTGCAGCCGGCCTGCCGAGCGCCATTGGCGGACTATTTGAATTGGTTCGCACTGGCGCGATGAACCCGGCAATTTCACTGCTGATTATTCTGCTTGTTGTGGGCGTGACCTTCGCTGTGGTGTTTGTCGAGCGTGGCCAAAGAAAGATATTGGTCAACTATGCGAAGCGCCAGGTTGGTAACAAGGTTTATGGCGGGCAGTCGTCGCATCTGCCGCTGAAGCTAAATATGTCGGGTGTGATCCCGCCGATCTTTGCGTCATCGATCATTCTTCTGCCCGCCACGATTGTTGGCTGGATCGCGACCGGTCAGGGCGAGAGTACCTTCATGACGTTGCTGAAAGATGCGTCCGCCGCCCTAGCGCCGGGGCAGCCTGTCTACGTCATGTTGTATGCAGCAATGATCGTATTTTTCTGCTTTTTCTACACGGCGCTGCAGTACAACCCGAAAGAGACCGCGGACAATCTGAAGAAGTCGGGCGCTTTCGTCCCCGGCATCCGTCCGGGCGAGCAGACATCCCGTTATCTGGAAAAGATACTGACCCGGCTGACGCTCTGCGGCGCGGCCTACGTCACGGTGGTTTGCCTGCTGCCCGAGTTCCTGATCCTGCGCTGGAACGTGCCGTTTTACTTCGGCGGCACGTCGCTGCTGATCATCGTGGTGGTGACGATGGATTTCATGGCCCAGGTGCAGGCCTACGTGATGACGCACCAGTACGAGGGCTTGTTGCGCAAGGCGAGTTTCAAGGGCGGCATGCCCGCCCGATAGCGAAAGGAAGACGACTCATGAAAGTCATGGCCTCAGTGAAGAAAATCTGCCGCAACTGCAAGATCGTGCGCCGCAAGCGGGTGGTGCGCGTGATTTGCACGGATCCGCGCCACAAGCAACGCCAAGGTTGATAAACCCTTGAAGAAATTGATATAATCTCAGGTTCCCCGGAAAGAACACGCTATGGCCCGTATTGCAGGCATCAACATCCCGAACCACCAGCACGCCAACATCGCCCTGACGGCGATCTACGGTGTCGGCCGCTCGCGCGCGACCGCGATCTGCGTCGCCTCCGGGATCGAGCCGAACCGCAAGATCAAGGACCTGACCGACGCCGAGATGGACCGGCTGCGCGAGAGCATCACGCGCCTGACGGTCGAGGGCGACCTGCGCCGCGAAGTGCAGATGTCGGTCAAGCGCCTGATTGATCTGGGCTGCTACCGCGGCTCGCGCCATCGCAAGGGGCTGCCGGTACGCGGCCAGCGCACGCGCACCAACGCACGCACGCGCAAGGGCCCGCGCAAGGCCGCAG
>JANNCZ010000772.1:0-3268 GCA_031387185.1 Burkholderiales bacterium | reverse complement strand
GTTGAACACTAATCACTCGATGGAGGAATGCATCAATGGAAATTGTTCTGCGCAAGTACGGCAATAGCACCGTGCTGGCATTCCCGCCGCCGGTGCTCAGGGATTTGGGATTGGCCGCCGGCCAATCAATGACGCTGCATGCTGGCGCAGATGGCACCATCACGCTGGCCCCCAAGCGCAAATACACACTCAAGCAATTGCTGGCGCAATGTGATCTGAAAGCCGCGCCGCCGCGCGATCTGGCCTTGTGGGACAACGCGCGCCCCGTGGGCGGGGAAGTCTGGTGATGGCGGTTTTCGAGCGGGGCGACATTGTGCGCGTCAGCCTCGAACCGGTGGTGGGGCATGAAATGCGCGGTGACGCGCGCCCCGCACTGGTGCTGACCAGCAGCGCATTCAACCGGCTGGGCGACGTGCTGGTCGCACCCATCAGCCAAGGCGGGGACTACGCGCGCTTCGCGGGATTTGCCGTGACCCTGATGGGCAGCGGCTGCAAGACGCAGGGCGTGGCGCTGATGAACAAGATTCGCATGATGGATTTGAATGCGCGCAAGGCTAAAAAAATCGAGCGCGCGCCGCGCGAGGTGATTGACGATGCCATGACCCGGCTGGCGACCTTGTTTGAGTGACCCGCTGTCCGATTCGCCAAACACGCCACATTTTCCTGATTGACGGTAGTAGCCGGAGAGCCGCCTCCGCCAATCCTGTCCGGTCTGATGCCGCCAAGACGGGCTTCCACCAAGGGTTTCAGGCCGGCGCCAATGCGATGACAGACTCCGCCACTTCGGCTTCAGCCATTCTTCGCCAACGCCTTGTTCACCTGCGGCACCACATCAGTCGCCATCAGTTCCATCGAGCGCCGCGCCAGTTTCGGGTCGGTCCAGTCAAGCCCGGCGTAGACCAGCTCGCCAAAGCCGCCGGTGAGTTCGTGCAATTTGAGGATGCCATCCACCACTTCGCTGACGCCACCGGCTATCACGAGGCGGTCGAGAATTTCTTCGAGCGGGGTTTCGGTCTCGGGCCGTACGCCCGTATCGGTGAACACGCCATCGCGTTTGCCGCGGCGCAGCTTGGTGTGCAGGTTGCGGTAATAAAAACGGTAGGGGCTGTTCTCATCCGAGCGGCCATAGCGCCTGGCGACCTTGTCATCATCCGCCACCATGATGGTGCGCGCCACGCGCCAGTCGGCGCGGCTGGCTGCTTTGCCTGCCTTGGCTTTTCCCTCGGCGTAGTTGTTCCAGTGCGAAGGCAGCCAGATGTCGTATAAAAAGTTCGCAGACAGCGGATGAAAATCGCGTTCGCCCATCGCGATCACGCCCTTGGAATGCGGCGCGACCACAGTGCCGACAATCTCCGGGCGCGGCGATTGATAGGGCTTGTACATCTGGCCGGTGGCGGTGAGCTTGTCGTAGGTCTGCTTGCTGCTGACTTTGAAGCGGTTGTTCGGCAGATCGATGTCATACGGTGGATCGCTCTCCCAGATTTTCAGGATGACGTCGATCGATTCGGCGAACATCTGGTTGCGGTCTTCACCGAGGATGCCGAGCGCTTCGGCGTCCGACGCCAGCGCGCCGGGGCTGATGCCGAGGATGAAGCGGCCCTCCGCCAGCCGGTCGAACATCGCGGCGTGCGTCGCCACCAGCACCGGATGCGCGTGCGACAGGTTGGTGGTGCCGGTGCCAAGCTTGATGGTCTTGGTCGAGTGAATCAGGGTCGCCAGAAACAGCATGCTGTTGGTGATGTTCTCGATCAGGTCGGTCAGATGCTCACCGACGAAGGCATCGTGATAACCCAGTTGGTCGGCGAGGATGATGATCTCGCGGTCTTCGCGCAGGGTGTCGGTGGGGTTGCGCGACGGCGGGTGCACCGGCATGGTGAAGTAGCCGAGTTTGATGCTCATGGATTGCTCCGGGGTTCAGTGAATGAAGATGTGGAGGCGCACAATGCGCGCGCTATTGGATTTGCTTGAAATTGATGTCGCGCGCAAGCTTGCCCCATTTGGCAAAGTCGTTGCGGATCATCTCGGCAAAGAACTCCGGCGATTCGGTATGCACCTCCAGGCCGTAGGTGTTCATGCGCTCGCGCACCTCAGGCTGGTTCAATGCCACATTGACTTCGCGGTTGAGCAGGTTCACGACTTCTTTGGACGTTCCGGCAGGCGCAATGATGCCGAACCATCCTCCTGACGCAAATCCCGGTACCGTCTCGGCGATGGCCGGCACGCTGGGGTAGGGCGGATAGCGCGTGGCGCGTGCCACGCCGAGCATGCGCAGCTTGCCCGAGGCCACCAGTGCCTGCAGGGAAATGAAGGAACCCAGCGTGGCGTCGATCTGCCCCCCCAGAACTTCGGTCATGATGAGCGCATTGCTTTTGTAGGGAACGTGGAGATAAGTGAACCCGGCCTGCACGCGCAACAACTCGGTGGCGAAGTGCAAAAAGGCCCCTTCGCCGTTGGTACCGAAACTTACCTTGCCGGGATTGGCCCTGGCGTGCGCAATCAAATCGGCCATGGTCTTGAACGGCACGTTTGGATGGACCGCCAGCGCAAGAAAATTCGATGCCATCACTGAAATCGGTGCGAAATCCTTGACGCTGTCGTAAGCCACTTTTTGATACGCGAGCGGCACGATCACCATGTTGCCGCCCTGACCGCAGGCGAGGGTGTGCCCATCAGGCGCCGCCTGTTTGAGCAAATTGAGGCCGAGCTGGCCGCTCGAACCGGCACGGTTTTCAATCACCAGCGGTTGGCCGAGGCGCTCGCCCACCGTGGGCGCGATCAGGCGCGTGAGCAGATCGCAACTGTCGCCTGGCGCGCCGGGAATGATGACGCGGATCGGCTTGTTTGGATATTGGGCATGTGCAGTGGCGCACAACCCGGCGCTGGCAAGCATGAAGGCTGTCACGCTACGAAACAAAGATCGTTTGCACTGCATGTGAGTCTCCTCTTGAGGGCAGCGCCGACAGGCGCCTTCGTTCAACCGCGCACCCCGGATTCAGTGTCGAACCGTGCAAGTTCCACCTTGGGCGCCGCCACCCATCCCTTTTTGCGATGCTCCGCCACCACGTTGGTGAAGATGCCGCCGCGCACATACCACCTGGCGGTCAGGCGCGCGAAGCGCGGATTGATGGCGCGCACCAGGTCATCGAGAATCTGGTTGGTAACCTTTTCGTGAAACGCCCCTTCGTTGCGGTAACTCCACACGTAGAGTTTGAGGCTCTTGAGCTCGACGCATTTTTTTTCCGGTACGTAATCGAGGGTGAGGGTGGCG
>JANNCZ010000741.1:0-4509 GCA_031387185.1 Burkholderiales bacterium | reverse complement strand
ACCACTTCGCCGGCGACCATGGTCATCGTCACCGAGGAGCCGTTTTCGCAAAACACCAGCTGACGGCGCATGTCGAATGGCGCACCTTGGCGATGTCCTTGCTGACCTTGTGGCCGGGCAGCTGTCCGCCTTCGCCGGGCTTGGCGCCTTGCGCGATCTTGATCTGCAGGTCGTCGGCATTGACGAGATATTCCGCCGTCACGCCGAAGCGGCCCGACGCCACCTGCTTGATGGCCGAGTAATCAAAACGTCCGTGGGTGGGGAGCATGTGGGGTGGATTGAGAAGTTAAGGTGTCATCGGGCCGGCCCAGCGCTGCATGCCGACATCAACGGCAGCGGCGCGCGCCACCATGGCGCGGTAGTAGGGTTCCAGCTCGCGTGCGGCGGCTGCGGTGGCCTGTAGCGTGGCCGAGGTTTCACTGGCCAACTTGCGCACTTCAGCTTTGAGCGCCGCTTCATCCACGGTCAACACCCTGCCGTTTTCCACCACCACTTCGCCGGCGACCATGGTCATCGTCACCGAGGAGCCGTTTTCGCAAAACACCAGCTGACGGCGCAAGTCGTTGAGCGGCGTGAAGGGCAGGGTATCGAGATCGACCAGGATCAGATCAGCCTGACAGCCGGGGGTGAGTTGGCCTATCGTGCCACTGGTGCCGCTGGTGCCGCCGGTGCCGCTGGTGCCATCGAGGCGCATGCCGCGCGCGCCGCCACGCGTCGCGCAGCGCAGGATTTCGTGCGCGCTCGGCCACTCGCGGTAGTCTGGATCGGCGATTTTGTGAATCAGCCCGGCAGTCTTCATGGCGCCCCATACATTGGTGGTGTCGTCGGTGTTGCGCTCATCGGTACCCAATGCAATCGGTATGCCATGCCGGCGCAGACGCCGGAACGGCATCACGCCGCTGCCCAGCTTGAGATTGCACACGGGGTTATGCGCCACCGTGCAGCCGCTGGCGGCGAGCAGGGCCATGTCCTGCTCGTCCACCCAGATGGCGTGAATCACCAGCATCCGCTCGTCGAGGAAGCCCAGGTCGTTCACCATCCTTACCAGCGACTTGCCAAATTTTTCCTGACCGAGCACCCGCTGCAATTTGGTCTCGAGCATGTGGATGTCAAATGGCAAGTCGTGCGTGCGGCTGAAGTCAGACAGGACGCCAAAATAGTCGTCGGTGACGCGCTGTGGCGCGGAGTTGGAGACGGCAATTCGCAGGCGTCCTTCGGCGGCGCCATGCCACTTTTGATGAAACCACTGGTAGAGCGCCCCGATTTCCTGCGCCGTCCACAGTCGTGTGCGCCCCATCTGTTCGATCACCTGTTGTGGCAGCAGATGGGCGAGAAACGGATACTTTTCGTATTCGATCTTGTTCGGATGATTGATCGACACCGTCGCGCGCAAGCCACTCGCGGCATAGGCCTGCATCATTGCGTCAATCACTTCAGGCACGGGCTCGGGGTTGTGATACGGGTCGTCGTGAACGGCAGTGATGCCCAGCTTGAGCATCTCGACCGCGCCGAGCAGGGTTTGCACATAGGCGGTACGCGCGCCGACGCCGCCTTGACCCAGGGGAGGGACCTCGAACAGCATGAACAATTCGAGCGGCATGTCGGTGAGCGCGCCGCACATCAGGTTGCCGGGGGAATGAAAGTGGCCATTGATGAGGCCCGGCATGGCGAGTTTGCCGCGCGCATCGATCACACGATCCGGCGCGGCATGCGTCACATCCGCTCCAATGGCGCTGATGCGCTGGCCTTCAATCAACAGGTTGGCACAGGCATATTCGTGATCTTCATCGTCGAACGTCAGCACGCGCGCGTTGGTGATCAACGTGCGCTGCGGCGGCAGAGGGTGGCTATCAGCCATGCGCTAGTGCGGGCTACGAGGTCCGCTCAAACAGGGCCGCGAGCTCGGCAGACAGGCCTGCCGTGCGCGCCGGCCGGCGCTGGGAGGGTGGGGAGGGTGGCTGGAAACCCGCTCCCACCAAGGCTTCTGCCCGTGTGACTGCGCTGGCGATGCCGTCTACTAGGGGCACTGTCAAGGCTGGCTGCAGCCGCTGCGCCACGCCGGCCATCGCTGCACCGCAGATCACCACGGCCTGTGCGCCTGCGGCCGCGAGGGCGCAGGCTTCACTGACGATGCGCGCGTCCATTTTGTCCGCCGACAGATAGTCGGCGGTGGAGGCAATGTCGATCACGCGAATCCCCGCCACCGCGGGTAGCACGCCGTAACGCGAGAACACCTCGTGATACAGCGCACGCGAAACGTCGCCGAAAGTGATGATCCCGATGCGTTGGCCGTTGGCGGAAGCGAGCTGCAGCGCGCTTTCGGTCATGCCGAGTACCGGAATCGGCAGCAGTTCGCGCGCCGCCAAAAGGCCGGAGTCAAACGAGATCGCAAGGATCGCCGCGTCGCAGCCGTGATGGTGTTTGGCGAGGCTGTCGAGCACGGCGTGGGCGGCAATCGCATCGCCGGCGTGGCTGAAGACGATGTCCATGCCGAACGCCGCAGTGACGGCCGTCACCACGGTACCGGGCGCCGCCACGCGCCGCGCCTCGGCCAGCACTTTGTCGGTGACCGCTTGGGTACGGTTGCCGTTGACCAGCAGCAGTTTCAGAGTGATTCTCCGGCTACAAAATGGAACGAAAGGTGCAGTTGCGACAATGGCAAGCCGTGCCTTTGGCGGCGGACTGCACGAAGGTGCCGCTGCTCCTGACACATGCTCCGGACACATCACCAAGCCCGGGACGTATCTGGTCAATTGCCAAATTGTGTACTAAACATTATAATATTGTCAACAATTCAGTTAACTTTTTGTACACTATTTCGGTGCGCGAGGCGCAAACGAGGCGCAAAATTGGTGCGCAACGAGGGTAGTGCCGGCCTGCCGGCGGCTCGATCGCGGGCGGATCAACGTGCGAGCCGGGCGACCCATCGAACACCACCCATTAAAATCTGCTTCCTGGTCTCTCCTCTTCTTCACTGGTTCACTGC
The DNA here is from genome assembly GCA_031387185.1 of Burkholderiales bacterium. Classification (GTDB taxonomy): domain Bacteria; phylum Pseudomonadota; class Gammaproteobacteria; order Burkholderiales; family JAEUOS01; genus CANJDH01. The sequence continues at coordinate 1,523 of JANNCZ010000741.1, read as the reverse complement.
CTCCGATGCCGGCACTCGACAACCTGTACGAAAAAATCATGCTGGCGGTAGTCGAGCACCGGCTTCCACCAGGCACCAAGCTCGGCGAAGACCGGCTTGCGGAGTTGTTCGGCGTTAGCCGTGCGCGCGTGCGGCAACTGCTGGCGCGACTGGCGCATCAGGGCATCGTTACCCTGCATCCCAATCGCGGTGCGTTCGTCGCCGAGCCGACGCTGGAGCAGGCACGCGAAGTCTTCGAGTTACGCAAGCTGCTCGAACCGGCGCTGGTCAAGACCGTGGCGCGGCGCGCCGGCAAGGCGGCGCAAAAGCGGGTACAGGCCCATCTCGCGCGTGAGCAGCAGGCGGCAGGCAAGGGCGACCATCGTACCTTGATTCGCCTGACTGGCGAATTCCATTTACTGCTCGCCGAGTTGGCGGGCAACGCCACCACACTGCGCATCCTGCGTGAACTGGAAACGCTCACCAGCCTGATCATTTATCTCTACGATAACCCGAGCACACCTGCCTGCCGCGGCGATGACCATGTGGCGATTGCGGCAGCGATCGCCAAGGGCGACGGCACGCGCGCCGCCGCGCTGATGCTGGAGCATCTTGCCGAAGTCGAGGGCTGTCTCGACATGAAGCGCGAGGCCGCGCCGGAATTTGATCTCGCGCAAGCGCTTGGCGTTTGATCCGGCATCGGCGTTACCTGACGCGACTGTCCCCATTTACTTCGCTATCACCGTCTCACCACTCACCCACCCCGCAGGAGCCATTGAATGAAACGTACCCTTATCGGCATGCTCACGCCATCGTCCAACACGGCGCTGGAGCCGATCACCACACGCATGCTTGAAGGCCTGCCCGAAGTCACCGCGCATTTCGGGCGCTTTCGCGTGCTGCAAATTGCGCTCTCCGACACTGCGTTGAAGCAGTTTGACGACTCCAACATTTTGGCCGCAGCCGAGTTGCTCAACGACGCCGAAATCGATGTGATTGCCTGGAACGGCACCTCGTCGGGCTGGCTCGGTTTCGAATCCGACGAGTTGCTGTGCCAGCGCCTGACCGAGCGCATCGGCAAACCGGCCTCGACTTCGGTGCTGGCCCTGAACGAAATCCTGCGCGCTACCGGCGCGAAGGACATCGCGTTTGTTACCCCCTACACCGACGATGTGCAGGCGCGTGTGGTGGCGAATTACGAGAAAAATGGATTCAGGGTGGTGGCCGAGCGCCATCTCGGGCTGTCGCACAATTTTTCGTTTTCGGAAGTCACCGCCGATCAGTTGCGTACGATGATTCGCGAAGTGGCCAAGGCCAAGCCGCAGGCGATCACTACCTTTTGCACCAATCTGCACGGTGCGCCGCTGGTCGAGGAGATGGAGCAGGAGACCGGCATTCCGATTTACGACACCATTTCCACTGCGCTGTGGAAGGCCTTGCAAGTCACCGGCATCGACCCCGCGCGCGTGCGGGGCTGGGGCCGGCTGTTCCGCGAAGTGAAGTGAGCCGCCCCAGCGATTACAGAGGGAAACCGGGGAGCCACC
>JANNCZ010000564.1:0-1940 GCA_031387185.1 Burkholderiales bacterium | reverse complement strand
GCTGCTCGCCTGCAATGGCTTCGGCGGCAACCGCGCCATGGTCGAGCAATACATTCCCGAAATTGCTGCGGCCACTTACGCCGGTCACGCCGGCAATCAGGGCGATGCGATGCGTTGGGGTGCAGCGCTCGGCGCGCAACTCGCCGACATGGGCGCGTATCAGGGCCACGGTTCGTGGGCGACGCCGCACGGCGCGTTGGTGACCTGGGCGCTGATGATGGAAGGCGGGATCCAGGTTAACGCGCGCGGTCTTCGCTTTTGGAACGAACACGAGGGCTACTCCGAGGCTTCGCAACATGTGATCGCGCAGCCCGGTGGTGTGGCGTGGAACGTGTATGACGAGCGCCTGCATCAACTGGGAATGACCTTCCCCGACTATGCCGAGTTGTTCAAGACTGGCGCGATGAAGTGCTCTGAAACCCTTGGTGGGCTTTCCTCACAGATGAGCATGCCTGAAGAAGCGCTTGCAGCAACGGTTTCAGAGGTGGTGGCATTGCAAAAAGAGGGTGCGCGGCGAGATGCCACAGGCGGTGGCCGCTGCCCTTTCGGCCGCGACTTCAGCGACAAGCCTGCTCTGCAAGCACCGTACTACGCGGTCAAAGTCACCGGCGCACTGTTTCACACCCAGGGCGGCCTCGCCGTTGACACCCGCGCGCGCGTGCTCAAACAAGACGGCACGCCGTTCGCTAGTCTCTATGCCGGTGGCGGCGCGGCGCGCGGCCTCTCGGGCGCGCACGTGTGGGGCTATCTGTCGGGCAACGGCTTGCTCAGCGCTGTGGCGCTGGGGCGCATCGCTGCGCAGCACATGGCCGCGCAGGCCCTCGCGGCCCCGGCTACTCCGGCCTGATATTCGCTGCCTTCACCACCGCTGCCCACGCCGCACTTTCGGTGCGCATCATCGCGCGCATCTGTTCGGGGGTCGTGACAAATGGCTTGTAGCCGCCCTTGTCGATGCGCTCGATAAATTCTTTCTCTCTGGCGATCATGGCAATCTCGCGCTGCAGCCGGTCAACGATCTCGCGCGGCGTGCCGGCCGGTGCGATCACGCCATACCAGTTGGCGGCGAGCAGCTTGGCATAGCCGGCCTCGCGCGCAGTCGGCACATCGGGAATAAAGGTGGAACGCTCAGCCGCCATCACCGCGAGCGCCTTCAGCTTGGCGGCGCGAATGTGCGGCAGCGTACCGGGCAGCGCACCGAAAAACACTTGCGTCTCGCCGCTCACGATGCTCAGCGAGGCCGGCGCATTGCCCTTGTAGGGGATGTGTGTCATCAACTCAAGCCCCAGCTCGCGCTTGAACATTTCGCCCACCATGTGGCCGGGTGAACCGTTACCGCCCGAAGCGAAGGCCAGCGGTTTGGACTTGGCCAGCGTGATCAACTCTGCCAATGACTTCACCGGCACCGACGGGTGAATCACCAATGCCACTTCGCTGGCGGCGAACGTGCAGACGGTCTGGATGTCTTTCTCCACGTCATACGGCATCTTCGGATACAGCACAGGGTTCACGGTGAGGTTGAAGTCCACCACCCACGCGATGGTGTAGCCGTCGGGCGCGGATTTGGCGAGTGCGTCGACGCCGACATTGCCGCCCGCGCCGGGGCGGTTTTCCATGACGAACGGTTGGCCCAGACGCAGCGCCAGTTTGTCACCGATCAGGCGGCCGAGAAAATCGGAGGGGCCGCCCGCTTGAAACGGGTTAATGCCCTTGATGGGTTTGGCGGGCCACGGTTGTTGCGGCCATGCTGGCGCACTGACCAAGGCGAGTGCGGCAAGAGAGCCGATGCCAGCGGCGAGGACGTCACGGCGGGGATTGTGCATGGTTGTCTCCTCTTAACTTCGTTGGAGGCAATCTTAGCGCTGCGGGACTTCAATTATCAAGTAACGATGCCACGAGACAATTGAAGACTTCTGCAACGATCATGCCGCGCCCGTAAGAAG
>JANNCZ010000673.1:0-2270 GCA_031387185.1 Burkholderiales bacterium | reverse complement strand
GACCGCTGAGTCCGCCGTGCAACTGCATTTTTCGGCGACGGCGAATCGCACCAACCAGATCATGCGCACGCTCACCATCATCACGGCGATCTTCATGCCGCTGACCTTGATTGCAGGCATCTACGGCATGAACTTCAAGGTCATTCCCGGCGCGGACGCGCCGGCCGGCTTCTGGATCACGCTGGCCGGCATGGGTTTGGTGGCGATTGTGTTGTTGATTTATTTCCGCTGGAAGCACTACGTCGGGCCTACCGGCGCGAGGCCACCGCGCGGTTGAAGCCGCTTACCCGGGCAATGCGTCAAACACCCCGCCGTGGCCCCGGAGCACGCAAACGCGCAGGCACTTTTGACAAGGTTGCGCTTTGGTGACCACCAAGACCCTTGGTGGGTGCGGGTTGGCGCGCATCATTCCTCGTCCAGCCGCACCCACCAACGCGCTCCAGTCAGTCACTATTTCAAAACTGACTGCATCCGCCATCGTTCCAAACTCGTAGCCTCGACAACCGCGCGAACTTCTTGCACAATGCCTTTGCCGCGCACCTGCGCGGCAAAACTTTGTCTGGAGCCTCGCCATGTTGATTCCCAGTTCATCCCGCAATCGCCGCACCGTGTGCGGCATTACCATCAGTGCCGACGCCTTCGGCGATCACGCTCTCAATTGCGGGGCGTGCTATGTCGAATAGCCTGATACTGCTCTCGCCCACACTGGGCTCTCCTGTCACCGTCAACCCCGCCACCGGCCAAGCGCCGCGCTGGAAGATGGCTCTCGACGTCGAGCGCTGCATTGGCTGCCACGCCTGCTCCGTCGCCTGCAAGGTTGAAAACAGCGTTCCGCTGGGACGCTACCGCACCAAAGTCTATTACTGGGAGCACGGCAAGTTCCCACAGGTAAAACGCAATTTTTTGCCCGCGCTGTGCATGCAGTGCGAAGACGCGCCGTGCCTCAAAGCCTGCAAACACGATGCGATCAACCGTCAAGGCGACGGCATTGTGCGTATCGACCCGGACAAATGCGATCACGCCGGTGATTGCGAAACTGCCTGTCCCTATGCCGCGATTGGCTGTGACGACAATGACGTGGCCGACAAATGCGATTTCTGTTCGCAGCGCTTGTCGGTTGGCATGGAGCCGGCGTGTGTGGAGACCTGCCCCGCTGAGGTATTTCACTTTGGCGATGCGAACGATGTGCAATCGCCCTACTCGCGCTTCATGGCCAAGTATGGCAGCAAGACAGCGGTCTTGAAGCCCGAAGAAAAGACCAAGCCCTCGGTCGCCTACAAGGGCCACGTCAAGGAGATGGAAAAGAAAATTCCCAAGGGGCGCATTCACGACCCCTATTCGTACGAGATCGAGACCTGGGCGCAGCTCGAAGCCGAATTCCCCAAGCGCAAACGCGTGCTGTGGGCCAAGGTCGAGCCGGGCAAGAATGTGGTCGAGTACCGGCCCAACCCCGGCGGCGTCGGCAGTGGTACTGCTGCATTTGATGGCGCGCTCAATACCGCCGCCCTGGATACCGGCAGCGAGCCTGTCATTGCTGCGCCGATGCAAGGAGGTGCAGCATGAAGCGCCGCTCGTTTATCAAGACCGGCTTTGGTGCGCTCTCGACGCTCGCTGTGGGTGAAACGATTCTGCTCACGCCCACCGAGACGCACGCGCAACTGTTCGGCGCGAAGCAGAAAACACTCATCGGTACGCGCAAAGCCAAGCGCCGCCCCAACGGCAAGGGCCGTCTCAAAAATGATTACACCAAGGCCACCATCACCAAAGGCGTGTGCCTCAATTGTTCGACGGTGTGCGGCATCCAGGGCTATGTGATCGACGGCAAGCTGGTCAAGGTCGGCGGCAACCCGGAAGACCCGAACAACGGCAAGTCGCTCTGTGCCAAGGGTCAGAGCGGGCCGACGGTAAACGACTACCCCGAGCGTTTGATGTTCCCGATGAAGCGCGCCGGCAAACGCGGAGAGGGCAAGTGGACGCGCATCACCTGGGATGAAGCCCATGCTGAAATCGCCAAGCGCATTCGCAAGGCAATCGACGAAGGCAAACCCGAAGAAGTCGCGATCCAGATCGGCCGCTCGCGCCTGGCCGAAGAGATGGGGCGCTTTTTGAACGCTATTGGTTCGCCCTCACTCTTCAACCACCGTGCGCTGTGCTCGTCGAACAAGCGCGCGGCCAACTACGTGAGCCTGGGCGAGACCGACTGGGAGTCAGGTGACTTTGCGCGCAGCAAGTACATCATCGACTTCGGTGCCAATTTTTACGAAGCACAC
>JANNCZ010000555.1:0-4872 GCA_031387185.1 Burkholderiales bacterium | reverse complement strand
CAAGTCGCGATGCATGAAGACTACGGCGGTGTCGTGCCCGAGTTGGCGTCACGCGATCACATCCGCCGTATATTGCCGCTCACGCGCCGTGTGCTCAACGAAGCGGGTTTGCAGGCGCGCGATCTTGACGCCGTCGCCTTCACGCGCGGCCCCGGCTTGGCCGGCGCACTATTGGTCGGCGCGGCGGCGGGCAATGCGCTCGCGCTCGCGCTTGGGGTACCCGCCATTGGGGTGCATCATCTTGAAGGGCATTTGCTCTCCCCCCTGCTCTCGGCCGCACCACCCGCGTTTCCCTTTGTTGCACTCCTCGTGTCGGGTGGCCACACGCAGTTGATGCGCGTCACAGATGTAGGCCAATACGAACTGCTGGGCGAGTCGATTGACGATGCCGCCGGCGAAGCCTTTGACAAAAGCGCCAAGCTGCTGGGCCTCGGTTACCCCGGCGGTCCGGCGCTGGCCAAGCTCGCAGAGACCGGCGACCCCACGCGCTTTCGCTTGCCAAGGCCCATGCTCGACAGCGGTGACTTGAGTTTCAGTTTCAGTGGCCTCAAGACAGCGGTGCTGAAACTGGTGCAGGCCCAGGCGGGCGGTGCGGACAGTACGCGCAGCGGCGCACACGCCGCCCCACCCAGAGCGCACGCCGACATTGCGCGCGCCGTCGAAGAAGCAATCGTCGATGTGCTGGTCGCCAAGTCCCTCTCGGCCTTGCAACGCACCGGCCTCGACCGCCTTGTAGTGGCGGGTGGCGTCAGCGCCAATCATCGCTTGCGCGCGCGCCTCGATGCCGCTGCCGCGCAACGCAGCGCTCAAGTGTTTTACCCAGAGCAGGCGCTATGCACCGACAACGGCGCGATGATCGCGTTTGCAGGCGCTTGCCGCCTCGCATTGCAAACCACTGACAAATCACCTGGCGACGGCTCCCGTGACCGCGCCGATGCCCACCCGAATGACTACGCGTTTGCAATCCGCCCGCGCTGGGACATTACTCGCATCACTTGATTTTTCTTTCCGAGGTTACCCGGAGAGTGTTGGTGCATGCGGATTGCAGGCCTTCTGCCGCCGTGAAGCGCTTGCACCAAGGCTTTGCGCGCAGGGTCAACGCGGCGTGCGCGTCAGCTCAAAAAACTCGCTCATCAAAAAATCTTCCAGGCCGGCAGTGTCACTCTGGCGTGCTGAGAGCCGAATGACGCGAGCTTGCCTTGTCGACTGCCATGTGAAGTCTTCTTTTTCATGATCGCGAATGATGGCGATCATGCGCCGCACGATGGCGAGCTGCATGTTCGGGTTGTTGCCAATCTTGACTTCGATCACTTGCGACAGCTGGCGGTTGATGTCGCGATTCCAGCCGTAGAACAAAAACTCGCCGTCGTAGATGCCGACGCGCCTGATTGAAAACACGCCGCCGCCGCGCGGCTGGGTCGCACCCATGGTCGGCGCCTTGATGGTGCCCATGTTGGCAGCGACGATCGCATCGCGCCGCGCTTTCTCGTCTTCGAGCGGTGACGGTGGCACGGGTGCGGAAGCCGCTTGGGCATCGCTGCTGCCCGCGCGTGCACGGCGGCGCGCGTCGAGTTGTTGCGCCATGTCCGGCTCGGTGGCAGCGGGCGCAGGCGTTGCAGGTGCGGTGCTGACAAGCGGAGGCTGTGGCGATGGTTTTGCCATCACCGGTGGCGGTGGTGGCGTACGCTGCGGCGGCGTGCGGCGCGGTGGCGCTGGTGCCACGGGTGCCACGGGTGCCGCAGGTGCCGCGCTGGCCGGCTCGGCGGGCGCAACTTGCGGCTGCGCCGCCGCCTCGGGCGCGCGCGGTGGTGCGGGTTGCGCGATTTGCACGCGTATCGTCTTGCCCAACCCTCCGCTTTCGGGCTTGTCCTTGGGAAATATCTCGGGCCAGTAAACAAACAGTGCAATCAAATGCGCGAGCAGCGAGAGGCCGAGCGTGAGCCACAGCAAGGGCACCGGCAGTGCACGCCGGCGGCGCTGCAGGATCGACGCGGGAAACAGCAGACTCAAGACCGCACACCCTGCCGGCGTCTACTGCCGTGCGAGCCGCCACAACGACGTGGTCTCGGCGCGCCGCGCGGCGTGCAGCGGGTCTGTGGCGTCCGATACCTTCGGATGCAGCGGCTTGGCATCGAGCCTTCCCTGCACCTTGAGGCCGCCCGCTGCGATCCACCCGAGCAACTCATCCCGCGTACGCAAACCCAGATGCTCGGCGAGGTCAGACAAAATCAACCACGCCTCGCCTTGCGGCGCGAGCCGCACGCCCACACCCGCGAGAAACCCGCGCAACATGCGGCTCTCGAAGTCATACACCGCGCGCTCCAGCGGCGCGCTCGGGCGGCCCGGAAGCCACGGCGGGTTGCACACGATCAAGCCGGGGCTCGGCATCTGCTTGCCCGGCGGCGCAGCAGTAACCGGCGGAAACAAATCGGCGTCGATCACTTCGACGCGCCCATTCAAGCCCAAGCGCTTGAGATTGTCGCGCGCGCAATCGAGCGCGCGCTGGTCTTGGTCGGTCGCCACCACGCGCTTGACACCGCGCCGCGCCAGCACCGCTGCGAGCACCCCGGTGCCAGTGCCGATATCCCAGGCGATGTCGGTCGCCATCAAGGGCGCGTCGTTGACCAGATTCACATATTCGCTGCGCACCGGCGCGAACACGCCGTAATGCGGATGAATGCGCTCGTCGAGCGCAGCAACCTCGACGCCCTTCTTGCGCCACTCACGGGCGCTGATGAGGCCGAGCAGCTCGCGCAGTGAGGCGGCATACCGCTGCGGCGTGCCAGCATCCGGGCCATAGGCCTGCATGCAGGCGCGCCGCACATCGGGGGCGCGCCGCAAGTCAATTTGGTGGTCTGGCTCAAACTGCAACAGCAGCATGCCGAGCGTGCGTGCGCGCTGCGCCTGTGACATGCGATGCCGGTGAAATGCGTCGGGGAAGGCCAGGGCGTCCGCCACTACAGGTGCTGACTGCATTGGCAACGCGGCCGCATCCGCCGCCAGAGGTTTATCTGCGGCACCCTTCACACCTTCGACACCCGCGCCACCTTCGCCACCTTCGCCGCCTTCGCCACCTCCGACACCTCGGCGCCCCGCATGTTTGTCTGCCGCAGTCTGCTCTTCCGCTGCCGCTTCGTTAGTGATTGCTTGGTCAACCACCGGTTTGCCTGCGCCAGTCTTCTTGTGCAGCGCCTGATCGGCGCGCCGCCCCAGCGCCTGCAACAACTGCCGCGCGTTCTGAAAATCACCGCGCCACAACAGCGCCGTGCCTTCGCAAGCAAGACGCCAGGCGCGGTCGGCGCTCATCGTGTCGTCGGCGATCACCACGCGCTTCGGCGGTGCCACGCCCGCTTCGGAGCGCCAGCGTGCGGTGTGGGTCGCGCCACGCTCCTGCCAACTGATGGTGGGGTACACGGGGGCCGGTGCGGTGCTCATGCGAAACCTTCACTCGCGCCCAGCAGGCGCCATTTTCCCAGCGGCAAATCGCCGAGCGCCACCTTGCCGATGCGCACGCGCTTGAGGCCAAGCACGCGCAGGCCCACCAACTCGCACATACGGCGGATCTGGCGCTTCTTGCCTTCACGCAAAATGAAGCGCAACTGGTCGTCATTCATCCACGTCACTTTGGCGGGACGCAATGCCTTGCCATCGAGGCTCAATCCGTGATTGAGACGCTTGAGGTCGCCCTCGGGCAGTCGTCCGCCCGCCTTGCTGGTTTGCACGCGCACCAGATATTCCTTTTCTACTTCAGAGTTATCGCCAATCAATTGTTTGGCGATGCGGCCATCCTGCGTCAGCACCAACAGGCCAGTGGAATCGATGTCGAGGCGCCCGGCCGGCGCGAGGCCGAGCAAATCTTTGCGTTGGACTGCCGGCTCGCCGGAAGGTTGCTTGCCGTGTTGCGTACCCGATTGCTGACCCCCGTGCGTACCTGGCCACTGATTTTCCGGCAGCACCAGCACACTGGCCGGTTTGTAGCCGTCTTCTGCCTGCCCACTCACGAAACCCACCGGCTTGTGCAGCAGCACCGTGAGACGCCGCGCTTGCTGCGACTGCGCGCGCCTGTCGATTTCGATTTTCTGATTCGGCGTCACCTTCAATCCGAGTATCGCCACCGCACCGTCAACCCGCACCAAGCCACGCTCGATCCAGTCATCGGCCTCGCGGCGCGATGCGAGGCCGAGCTCGCTCATGCGCTTGGACAGGCGGATCGGTTCAGGGCTGGTCATGTGGCCGCAGGCGTGGCCCCGAAACCCTTGGTGGGAGCGGGTTTCAGCGGGGTGTCAGAGTACGTCTATTTTACACCGGCACACCCGCCGGCCGCGCCGCCTCAAGGCTTGATATAGACGAACTTGTCACGCGCCTGCAAGTTGGCAATGCGCACCACGCCCGAGGGTGTGAACGCCGGCCCCAGAATGAACTGGTCTTTCTTGAGATTGCGATTCTTCAAGGTGATTTCGCAAATCTCGAACTTCACGCCACGCCCGGACAGATCACCCACCAGCGCAGCAAACTCCTGGTTGTTGCTGGTCTTGGCGCCCTCCATCAGGAAGTCCACGCCCTCGGCATGTGCGACGGCCACGATCTGTGCTTTCGGGTCGACGTCCAGGTGGTTGCGAATGTTGCGCAGGCCCTTGGTTGCCTGGGCGATGCCGGAATCAAAGTGATACACCACTTTGTCCTGTGCCAACACGCTCAAGCTGGCCAGTGCGATCAGACTGGCAAAAAGGGTGCGAAGAAGTGTCATCATGGCAAGGTCCTCTGAGAAATTTTGCATCGAAATGGCAACGCATCAGGCCAAGCATGCTGCCACCTGATTGCAGCTTGGCTGGCGTGGCGAGTTCGGCGAAGCTTACACCGCTCCGGCAAAGC
>JANNCZ010000582.1:0-9143 GCA_031387185.1 Burkholderiales bacterium | reverse complement strand
AATGAACAAACAGTTTGATCTCGTCGTGTTCGATTGGGATGGCACGGTGATGGACTCGACCGGCATCATCGTCACCTGCATTCAGCAGGCGGCGCGCGATCTGGGTTATGAAGCGCCGCGCGATGAAGTCGCGAGCTACGTCATTGGCCTCGGCCTCAACGACGCCCTGCAACAAGCAGTACCGAGCTTGCCTGCCGCCGATTACCCGAAGCTGGTGCAGCGCTATGTCGCGCACTGGCGCACGCGTGAGCACGAGATGAGCTTGTTCGATGGCATGCGTGAATTGCTCGATGAACTCAAGGGGCGCGGCCTCAAGCTTGCGGTCGCCACGGGAAAATCGCGCGCGGGGCTCGACCGTTCGATGACCCACGGCGGCCTCGACGGCACCTTCGACTGGACGCGTTGTGCGGATGAAACGCACTCCAAGCCGCATCCGCAAATGCTGCACGACCTGTTGGACCGCTTCATGGTCGAGCCGCAACGCGCGCTGATGATCGGGGACACCACGCACGATTCGCAAATGGCGGTCAATGCGGGTGTGCCGGCGCTGTCGGTCACTTACGGTGCGCATCCTCGTTCGCAACTGCAAACGGTCAATACGCTGGCGATTGTCGATAGCGTTTCGGCGTTGCGCCATTGGCTGGCCGATCACGCATGAGTCGAGTCACGTCAACGTTGAGCCTCCGCGCATGACCGAACCCGCACGCATCATCTGTGCCAGCGGTGAACTCGCCGAAGGCGGGCGTGGTGTGCGCTTCGAGGCCGAACTCAAGGGCCGTGTACGCAGCGCCTTCGTGGTGCGCTACGACGGCGTCGCGCGCGCCTATCTCAATCAATGCGCGCACGTGCCGGTCGAACTCGACTGGCAACCGGGCGTGTTCTTCGATGGTGACGGCTTATACTTTGTGTGCGCCACTCACGGTGCCATGTATGACCCCGCAACCGGCGCATGTGCCGGTGGCCCCTGCCGCGGTGGCGGTTTGATCCCGGTGGCAGTGCGTGAGCACGACGGCCACGTTTACCTCAACGAGTGAACCAGATGACAAATGAAGAATCAGGTGGCAGCGCCGCGAGCGGCGCAGCGGTATCTGCCGGCGCAATGACCGGCCAGAGTGGCGCTGCGCGTGCTGCCGGTGCCGGCGACCTCGCATGGGAGCGCAAGACCATCGAACAACTCGCGTTCGCCGCGCTCAAGGAACAAAAATCGTCACGCCGCTGGGGCATCTTTTTCAAATTGCTCACCTTCGCCTACATCACCTTTCTCATCATCAGCGTTGCGGGCTTGCCCTTCTTTTCCAAGAACAAGAGTTCGACGGAGAAAAAGCACACCGCGTTGGTGGAACTGCGCGGTGTGATCGAAGCCTCGGGCGACGCCAGCGGCGACCGCCTCACCGCCGCGCTCGGCAGTGCCTTCAAGGACGAAGATTCGGTCGGTGTGATCCTGCGCATCAACAGCCCCGGTGGCAGCCCGGTGCAGTCTGGCATCGTCTACGACGAGATCAAGCGCCTGCGCGCGAAGTATCCCGACAAGCCGCTGCACGTGGTGATCGAAGACATTTGCGCGTCGGGCGGCTATTACATCGCCTCGGCAGCCGACAAAATTTATGTCGACAAAGCGTCGCTGATCGGCTCCATCGGCGTCTTGATGGACGGCTTCGGTTTTACCGGCACCATGGAAAAACTCGGCGTCGAGCGGCGCTTGATGACAGCAGGGGAAAACAAGGCTTTCATGGATCCGTTCTCACCGGTCAACGAAGCGCATCAGGCCTTTACCAAATCGTTGCTTACTGACATTCACGGCCAGTTCATTGACGTCGTCAAAAAGGGCCGCGGCAAGCGACTCAAAGACAATCCCGATATTTTCTCGGGCCTGATGTGGACCGGGGCCAAGGGGATTGAACTCGGCCTGGCTGACGCTTACGGCACGGTTGATTCAGTCGCGCGCGACGTGTTCAAGGCCGAGACCGTGATCGATTACACCGAGAAGGACAACATCGCCGACCGCCTGGCCAAGCGCTTTGGTGCGCAAGTCGGCAGCGTGATTGCCGACCGCGTGGCACCGCGCGTGGGGACACTGCGCTAGGGTGAATGTCCGTGAAGAATGGCTCCTGGAGCCATTCTTCAATGATGCGCCGTTTGCGAAATGGGTTCTCCGGGCGCTGTGCGTAATGCTGCTTTTACTTGAGTCCGGGCGGCAGCTCAGGCCGGCTGCGCCAAGGTTGGCGCGCTGTCCTCCAGTGTCATCCGCCGCATGTCGCGCTTGTAGCGTTGGTCGTCATACGCGCGGCCGCGATGCATGGTGCAGCGGTTATCCCAGATCACCAAATCATTGACACGCCAGGTGTGGCTGTAGACAAACTGGCGCTGCGTGGCGTGTTCGGTAAGATCGCGAATCAGCATCAGCGCCTCAGGAAGCGGCATGCCGTGGATCGCGCCGATGTGCGACGCCAGATACAACGAGCGCCGCTTTGACCCCGGATGCCGCCGCACCAGACGCTGCGGCACCGGTGCGAATGTCTGGCGTTCTGCTTCGGTGAAAGCGTCGAAACCAAGCAGCGCGCGCGAGTACAGCAGCGAGTGATCGCAGGTCATGTGTTCGACGCGCTTCTGCATCGGCACTGGCAACGCATCCCACGCCGCGCGCATGTCGGCAAACTCGGTCTCGCCGCCCTCAGGCGGAATCGCACGCGCATGCAACATCGAATACTTGGCCGGCGTCGCCTTGAAACTCGAATCGCTGTGCCACAGCATATTGCCGAGGTTGAACAGGCGGCGACGGTCATCGGCCGGCAGCAGCGAGCCATCGACTTCAAGGTTGGAAATGTCCACCATCTCGCGGTGCTTCAAGCGCTGCTTCTCCATTCCCACTTGCGCGGGCATGGGTTCGAGCGGCCCGAGCGCGCGCGCAAACGCCATCTGCTGCTCATCGTTTATTTGCTGGCCGCGCAGTACTGCCACGCCATACTGATCCATCGCCGCGTCAATCGCGGCACACAGTGGCGCAGACGGCGGATCGCGCAGATCAACGCCGGTCACTGCGCACGCAAAAAGGGGATGCAATGGTCTAGGGTTGATGTTCATTGGGCGTCTCCAGCCACACAACGCTGCCAACTTGTTGGCAGATACAAAAACTCCCCGGGCGCGCCGGGCGGACTTCAGTCTTTTCAGTCTTCCTTGTCAGCCAGCATCGTGCCTTTGCAGTTTTTCGCGCCGCACAGGCATTGCCAAATCTTCTTCAGGCGCTTGGTGTGCGGCTCGTCGAGGGTGATGAGGTAGTCGTAGATAAGTTCGTCGCCGGCCTTGATGTTGCGGATGGCGTGGATAAACACGCGTTCTTTTTCCGGCCGTCCGCTGTCGTCTTCTTCGGTTTCCGATTCGCAATTGGGCGTGCAGCCGTGATTGATCCAGCGTGCCGCGTTGCTGCGGAAATTACCGTCGATGACGTAGTAGTCGTTAAGCGTGAACAGGAAGGTATGGCCGGTATCCGAGGTGTTTCCATAGACGATGTCGGATTCTTTTTGGGTCATGCGCGTGCCTTTGTACTCGATGATGCGCGTGCCTTTTTTGATTGACGCGATCGCGAACACGCCGCGACCGTGGATGGGGGAGTTGCGGACTTCGATCAATTTCTCGGTCATGATGTGAGGAAAAATGGTGGATGTAAGTGACTAAGGCAGCGGCGGCGGCGGCGGCGGAAAAAATTCGGGCGTCCCGGTTTGCCGCCGGGACGCCCGAATAATCACATGGTGAACGCCGCGATTTTAAGCGTTCTGCTTCAAGCGTTGCGTCGAATGAACTCCGCAATTTTCGGTTGAATCAGGTCACGCCAGCGCCGTCCGGCAAAGATGCCGTAGTGGCCGCACTGCGGCGCGGTGTAATGCTGCTTCTTCGCTTTCGGCACGCCAGTGCACAGGTCGTGCGCTGCTTGGGTCTGGCCACCGCCGGAAATGTCGTCGAGCTCGCCCTCGATGGTGAACAGGGCTGTTTTGGTGATGGCTGCGGGTTCGATCGTTTGGTTGCCGAGGGTCTTGCCGGTAATCCACGTGCCATTGGCCAGCGCGTGTTCCTGGAACACAATGCGGATGGTGTCGAGGTAGTAGTCGGCATCCATGTCGAGCACGGCGTTGTATTCGTCATAAAACTGGCGGTGCGCTTCGGCAGAGCTGCCATCGCCTTTGACCAGATGCTGGTAATAGTCCTTGTGGCTTTGCATGTGGCGGTCCGGATTCATCGCCACAAAGCCGGCGTGCTGCAAAAAGCCCGGATAGACGCGGCGCATGAAGCCGGGCTGGTTGGCCGGCACACGGTGAATCACATTGTGCTCGAACCATTGGATCGGCTTGGTGGTGGCCAGATTGTTGACCTGGGTCGGGTTGCGGCGCGAATCAATCGGGCCGCCCATCATGGTCATGGTGCGCGGGCTTTTCGGATCCTGGTTGGCCGCCATCAGCGACAACGCGGCGAGCACTGGCACGGTGGGCTGGCACACCGAGATGACATGCACGTTCGGTCCGAGCAGGCGCACGAACTCGATCACGTAGGCAATGTAGTCATCCAGATGAAAACTGCCGTCAACAACCGGTACCAGACGCGCGTCAACCCAGTCGGTGATGTAGACATCGTGGTCGTGAAGCATCGCGCGCACGGTGTCGCGCAGCAGGGTCGAGTGATGGCCCGAGAGCGGCGCTACGATCAGCACCGCAGGGTCGTTGAATTTTCCCTCGCGTTTGAAATGCAGCAGGCGGCAAAACGGCTTGTCGGCCACAATTTGTTCGGTCACCGCCACCGGCTTGCCATTGACCAGCGTGTTCTGGATGCCGAACTCGGGCTTGTCGTAAAGCTTGCCGACGCGGTGCAGCAGGTCGTAACCGGCGGACATTTCGCGCGCGAACGGCGTGTAGGACAGAGGGCTTGAGGGATGCGAGTAGAGCGACGCCGCAGTTTCAGCAAACGAGGTCAGCGGATTGAGCCACTGACGCTGCAGTTCGTGGAGTTGGTAGAGCATGGGCGGGAAATCTCCGGGTGAGACGGTCGCTGCGCGGGAATGGTGCTGTGCGGCAAATGGCTTGCGATGAATGCCAATTGCTGAGGAGATTATACTATGCGGCGGCGCAGCAAATCGGCGCGAATACAGCTTGATCAGCCGGCGGCAACGGTAGCGCCGTGGCCAGCCGGATGGCGCGATGGGTCACAGGTCATTTTGGCCAGAAGCTGACGATGTCGGCCACGAAATGCCCAAACACCAGGGGCCACAAATCCCGCAGGCGAACATACAGCGCCGCCGCCACCATGCCATACACCATTGCCGCGATCATGCCATGCGGGCCTTGTTCGCTATGGGTGGCGGCAAACAGAATCGATGAGCCGATGACGTAGGAGAGGGTCAGCCATCGCGCCGGAACAACTTTGGAAAAATAGTTCCAGGTCAGGCCGCGAAAAACGGCTTCTTCCACCACCGCAGCAGTGATCGACAGATAGATGACGGCCAGAACATTCAAGGGGAAGGTTTTGGGGACTGCGGTGCCATAGCCGAACAGTCCCGCCTCGCGCGAGAAAAACCGCAAGGCAATCGCCTCGGCCGCCGCATAGCTGGCCCACAGCAGAAAAGCGATCAACAGAAACAAGACCAGCGATTCAAACGGCCGCGCCCCCAATACCGGCAGGCGCAGGCCAACATCGCGGGGCCGGATCTGCGCCGGACGCAACACCAGAAACCAGACCAGCAGCGGAATCGCGATCCACTGCACCGCATCGACCAGGAAAAACAGCGCCGGGCTGATGCGAAAGGCCGGCTCAAGATACAACTGGTTCAGCATTCCCGCAGCGAACGACGGCAGGAAGGCGATCAGCAGGATGGCATGGGGAACCGGTGCAAGGGTGGGCACCGGCACCGGCGCCGGGGCTTCGCTGCGGGGTGCGGGCATGGGAGGAGGCCAGTGAACCGGAACTCTCTTCCCGTCCTCCGGCCGTGCCCAGGGGCTGTGCAGCGCTTGCGCTGACTGCCTGTTTGATGAAAATGGCGTGCGCGTTTCGCGCGGCCTGAATTCCGCTCCAGGATCCGCGGGTGTTTTCGAAAGCGTCGGGCGTTGCCAGAGGCTGTGGTCAGAAGTGGCCATGGGCAATACCAAGGCAGGACAGCGGGCTGGCGCGCATGGGCGAGATCGTCATCCAGAGAATTTACCGTACCTCAGCTACCGGCACCTGGCGGCGAACCAGCGGGGCCTTGCCAGTAGCGCCGCGCGGAATGCAACAACTCCCGAACGTCGTCTCCGCAGGTGCGCATGACCTCGAACCAGCGCGGCGCGATAGATCCCAATTCGCCCGTGTGGTCGCGCATCCAGAGTTCGATGGATGGATCGCGCTTGACTGAACCGGTGAAGCGCAGAAGTTGGCTCATGGCGATTTCATTTGGATCGCTTGGGAGTGCTACAGGTATCATTCAGCATCAACATGTAAATCGCAGGAACTCTGATGAGAAAACTGTTTGGGGAGTACAAGAATCGTGCGGCACGGTACATAACCACGCAGGATCGTCCTTATTACCCAGACTATTTAGAGGACGCGCGAGGTCTCTATCGGGACGTCTTCGCAAAGTTTGGCTCTTTGCTGAATGTGGCGAGTTCATCCACTGATCTCTTGCTGAAGATCCAAGAACAGTCTGGTGATCTGCGAATTCAATTGCTCCGCTGCTTTCGCAAGTACGTGTCTCCCAAGACATCTGTCGAAATGCTGAAAATAAAGGCGAAAGTGGCCGCAGTAATTTCAGACTTCGGAGGTTCTTTTCGTCTTTTGGACGAGGTGAAAAGCGGATTCAACAAAAGAGCGCCGGACGATGAGGCATTGGCAGCTGTTCTATGGGAGCACCATGATCGCGGAACGCCTGGGTACATTCTTACGAAGGCGTTTTTCGACGCCTTCGAGATGAAGTTCGGCGATAAATACACAATTGCGGGACCGCGAGAGGCTGGCGCTGACGTTCAGCTGACCACAGTCTTGCCAAAGTTCACAAGCAT
Organism: Burkholderiales bacterium; assembly: GCA_031387185.1. Taxonomy (GTDB): domain Bacteria; phylum Pseudomonadota; class Gammaproteobacteria; order Burkholderiales; family JAEUOS01; genus CANJDH01. Next base: position 2,130 of record JANNCZ010000582.1, on the reverse strand, counting down.
CGTGCCCGCAGACTTCGTAATTCTCCGAAAGAAAAGCACCGTTCCACTCGTGGTTGGTTTTGCTCACTACGATTCTGATCGCGGCGGATCACAGGAAGATGATCGAACGGGTGGGAATCAGGACAAGGTTGAAAAAATAATGGCCTATGCCGCGCGCCGACGTCTTCCGATGCAAGTGTTGTTTGTGAATGATGGGCCTGGCCTATCCTTGGGCAGTATGTGGGATGACTATGCGCGGCTCGAATCCGATAACATTGTGGATGGCGAACTGCGAGTCATGGTCGTCACGCTCAAGATGGTCTCCAAGCGATTAACTGTCGATTGGCTTGAGGGCAAACATTAAGGTCTTCTTTTGCAGTGTGCTCGTAATTGCTTTGTTGAGCATATGGTCGTTAGCATCAACAAACATGCGAAACGCGTGTGAGGCGACTTGCCGAGTTAGATTGGTGCCGCGGGTGACATAGTCGTTTCGAGCGTGCGTTCCCATTATCGGCGTACCGAGTACCAGTCGTTCAATCGCGGTAGCTATGGCCGCGGGGGATTCGTCGATACCAATCCAGTTGCGATCATTCTCTGCGGCAGCTGCGAGTGTGGTGCCGCTTCCAGCATAGGCATCGAGAACGAGATCGCCTGGATTAGAGGATGCTTTTAAAATCATCCGGAGCATTTCCAGATTCTTCTCGGTCGGATATCCGGTGACTTCCGCATTCTGATTCTGCGTGTCTCGGAACGCTGTCCATAAATTTGACTGTCGCTTTCCGGCTGATTTGTCGAGATACAACTTGCGTCGAGGGTTCCCGGAGGGCGACCAGTAAATCTCACCCCGCGAATCCATTTCATCCAATTTGGCGGGAGAATGAACCCAGTGCTTCCCCGGCGGTGGGAGCCTGCCGCGCCAAGGTAAGCCGGTTTCTCCATTGCGGGTCCCGGGCAGATGGCAAGGCACTTTCTTGTATCGTCGCCCGGTAGACTCTTCAATGCAGTTGTATTCTTTCGCACCCGCAACCTCGTCCCAGGCCAGCGTTGGTTGGTTCCAAACGTAGTTCCGCCCTTTCGAGTAGAACAACAAATAGTCGCAAATATCGCCGTAGCCTCGTCTGACCTGATTCTTTGGATTGCATTTGACGCGAGTAATCAGGTTGATGAACTGCTTCTCACCGAAGACTTCATCCATCAAGAGCTTAGCCTGGAAGATCATTGTTGAGTCCAGGTGCAGGTACATCGTTCCGTCATCTGCAAGCAGTTCTCTTAGAACAATCATCCGTTGCCGCAGCGCGTTCAAATAGTCGGCGCCTACTTGATCGTCGTGATACGCGGCGCCAACCGTGGCGCTTTCAAATGCAAAGCCCGTTGCATACGGTGGGTCAATGTAGACGAGTCGTACATGGCCCTTGACAGACTTGTCGCTACAAAGCGACTTTAGGATGCCAAGGTTTTCGCCCGCATACAAGCGATTGGCAGTCACTCTGCTGCCGACACTGCCCACCTCTCGAATGCTTGCCGCAGCGCCCTCAGGCAAAGATCTGGGTGTTTCGTGGCGAGCCGTCGTCGGTGCCAGCTCGCGCAACGGCCTCTTCCGCACAATAGTCGTTCCAGTTCCCATATATTCTTCGCAATCCACCCAAATTGAGTTCACGTGCGGCGTGCTTATGGGTACGACCACTGCCACGCTGGCGATACTGTATATAATCCCATTATAGCAGCGGTTGGCCGGATAGTCGAGTGCTGATCGCGGCCCTGGGCGCGTTCTGGAGGTGCCGGGAGTCCTGCGCGGTGCGGTTTGCGCGGTCTAACCATGCGTTTCGTACCTTACGCCAACTAAACCACTACCGGCAAAGTCTGCGAAAACTTGAATGGGGCGCTGGTTGGAAAGCATTGGTGGGTGCGGGTCTGCGTGACATACGGCCTGTGGCCCTTGGTGGGAGAGCTTCTCAGGTATACGCCCTGGAAAAAATTCTCATCTACAGTCCCAGATAGGCCTTGCGCACGCGGTCATCGGCAAGCAATTCCGCCCCCGAGCCTTCGAGCGCAACCTCGCCAGTCTCAAGCACATAGGCGCGCGTGGCCAGGCGCAGCGAAGCCGCGACATTTTGTTCGACCAGTACGATGGTGATGCCGCGCGCATTGAGT
>JANNCZ010000563.1:0-2301 GCA_031387185.1 Burkholderiales bacterium | reverse complement strand
AATCCCGGTGGGGACGCCAGTAAAATCAAAGTGTTAGCGTATTTCAGTATCGTTGGACACGTAATCTGGGTAAATTGTGGGTAATAAACCGGTTTTCATGCCGGTTTTTTTACGCCCTGTAGAAGAACAAAAGGGGCTGACCGTGAGACAAGCGTTTCGCCTCGTCATCCCGCCGCACACTCTCAAGCCGGCGCAATGGCGAGCTTCAGCCCCGTCGCCTGAAGAATCGCCGACAGACTCGACAGGCGCGGGTTGCCGCGCTCGGACAGCGTGCGGTAAAGCGTTTCGCGGCTCAAGCCGGTGCGTTCGGCAATCGTGGCGATGCCGCCGCGCGCTTCGGCCAGCCGGCGCAGCGCGATCATCAGGCCGGAAGGGTCGCCTTCATCTATCGCGGCCTCAAGGTAGGCGGCGGCTTCAGCGTCATCCTGTAGCACGTCTTGCATGTATTCGCCCCACGGCTTATTTGTGGCGGCGGGTGCGGTGGCCGCTGCGGGGTTGCGTTTGGCTAGTGCGCTGCGCGCTGCCGGGGGTTTGCTGATTTTGGTTTTCATGGTTCCGCCTCGAAAATTCTGCAATGTACTCACGTGCCGTTTTAATGTCCGCAGTCTGGGTGCGTTTATCGCCGCCGATCAGGAGCAAAACCAAGGTGCGGCCCACTTGCGTCCAGTAGACCCGATACCCCGGCCCCCAATCAATTTTCAGTTCACGCAACCCGCCGCCCAAATCTTCATACCGCCCCGGATTGCCTGCTTCCAGTCTGTCGATCCTGACCCGGACGCGGGCGCGGGCTTGAATGTCGGGCAGGTGGTCAAGCCAATCCGTGAAGGGTGCGAACCCGGAAACTTGATAGACCTCAACTCGCAGAGTGAATGATTTAGGGAGCATTGTAGCTTATAGGCTAAAGCGGGTCACGCGGCTTTTTTGCTGCCGACAGGAATCACCTTGCCCGGACTCTCGTAGCCCAGACTCGGCATGTTTTGCACCGCGCGCTTTTTGGTTTCGTCGAACAGAAAAGCGTAGTGCTTGCGCGTAATGCGGGTGTCGGCGTGGCCGAGAATATCGGCCAGCACGTCAATCGTGTTGCCGGGAATGTTCGCGATCATGGTGGCATAGGTGTGGCGCAGATCGTGAAAACGTGCCGCTGGCGTGATCCGAGCGTTTTCGTTTGCCAGCACAAAAGCGCGCATGTGGTGATTGTGGCCCCACGCCGTGCCGTTGGCTTTGACAAATACACACCCAGTTCCGGCGCGTCCAGCGGTCAGGTCGTGGAACAGTTGCATGCCTTCCGGGCTGAGCGGCACATGCCTGCTCTTGCCAGACTTTGAGGCGGACGAAATGTAGACGTGGGCTTTGTCAAGATTCACGTCGGCCACGGTCAGGCGTGCCAGTTCGCCAAAGCGTGCGCCGGTGTAGAGCGCGCCGCGCACCAGCGCGCGCAGATCGTCCGGGCAGGCATTGACCAAACGCGCGCCCTCCTCTGGCGTGAGGTATCGAATGGCTCCATCATCGGTTTGCTTGAATGGCTTGACGCGCCGCCAGGCCGCATCGCTCTTGACCAGATTGTCATTGAACGCTTGATTGAGGATTGCTTTAAGCACCGTGAAGATGCGATTGGCTGTCGCTTTGCGGGCGCGTTTTTCATCATCGGTTTGCGGCTTGTCGCGATGCGCCTGCTTGGCTGCGTGCTTTGAAACGCGCAGCCGCGCGGGCTTGTTGGCTACCTTGCGCAGCCAATGGTCAATATCGTCCTTGGTCAGTTCGCTCACTTCGCGCGCGCCAAACGCAGGCAGGATGTGGGCGCGGACAAAACCTTCGGCAGTGGCGATGCCGCCCGCCTTTGCGCGGGCGCGAAACGCCTCAAGGTAACGCTCGGTCGCCTGCGCCACTGTGAGCGGGCCGCGAATCACACCCTTTGATTCCTTGGCTTCCTTGTCGAAGGCTTGTGCCGCCTCTTGCGCCTGTGACCAGTTCAATACCGTGACGCCATCGGCATCGAGCACGTCATCGGCCAGCCCGAGTGTGCGCTTGACATACACACTGCCGTTAAGGCGGCGCACGCGCCATGCGCCACCGCGCGGCCCCTTTCGATAGCCGATGTGCAGACCTTCGGCAATCGCGCGCCAGTAGGGTTCATCACGCTGTTTAAGCGCGCGGCGCGCCTCGTTGGTTTGCAGCGATGCGTCTTTGATCTTGCGGCCCATACCTGCCTCACATCCCAATTTGGGAAAACGTGGGTAAATTCTGGGTAATATACCGTGCTGGACTGCTTTGGACAAGCCTGCACAATAAATAGGCACTTTA
>JANNCZ010000556.1:0-3030 GCA_031387185.1 Burkholderiales bacterium | reverse complement strand
CGCCACGCAAGGCCGTCTGCCAGGTGTGCATGTGGGCGTTGATGAAGCCGGGAATGACGATGAAGCCTTGCGCATCGATCACCTGCGCATCATCGATTGTCAATGACGGCGCCGCAGCAGGTACGACTGCCGCAATGCGGTCATCTTCGACCAGTATGTCGCCAATCAGCTCGCCGAGCTGGGCATCCATCGAAACGACGGTCGCGCCGCGAATCAGGGTGCGTTGCATGTCAGCGGCTCGTCAGGATTCCAGCCCGTCGCTGATCTCAACGTTGTCGGGCGTCAGTTCCATGCCCGCGTTGCGCGCCAGCTCGACCAGCAGGATGGAAAAGTCCACGTTTTCGTTACCTGCATTTTTCGTCACCTCCACCAGGCTGGCAATCGACTCACGCGTCGCCGCAGCGGCCGGCATGGTGACGCCATGCTTTTTCGCCGCAGCCATGCCGAGGTCCATGTCCTTGAGCAAGAGCTTCGGCGTAAAGGTGACTTTATCAAACGACAAATTGGTGAGCGTCGGCGTCTTGTATTTGGTGTACATCGAGCCCAGCACCGAGTTGTTGATCGATTCGAGAAACACGTGACGCGGAATGCCGGCTTTCTCGGCCAGCACCGCGACTTCGCAGAACGTCTGGATGATGACGCCGAACATGGTGTTGTGCGCGATCTTCCACACCCGCGCCAACTCGCCTTCACCCAGCCAGATTTCGGAGCGGCCGAGCATCGCGAGATAAGGCTTGGCAACTTCATAGGATGCCTTGGGGCCGGATGCGACAACCGAGAGCTTGCCCGCCTTCGCCACCTTGGCGTTACCCGACACCGGCGCGCACAGATAGGCAACGCCACGTTTTTCCAACTCGTCGCGCACTTCGGCTGAGCCTTCCTGCGAGATCGACGAGCAATCAACCACCATCTTCGGTTTGCGCGCTGCCGAGAGCAAACCGCCTGCCTCGAACAACACCTCTTTCAAATCAGCCGTGGTCGAGACCATCGTGAACACAATGTCGCAACCGGCGAGATCGGGCTTGCCCGCGACAATCTTCGCGCCATAGGGTCTGAGCGGTTCAGCCTTGGCAGCGGTGCGGTTCCACACCGACACGTCGCATTTGTTTTTGAGCAGGCGAATCGCCATCGCTTCGCCCATGCGGCCAAGGCCGATCCAGCCGATGGTGGGTGCAGTTGTACTCATGTGAATCCTCTGTTGGTACGCAGTTGATGAATGCGTAAAAAGGGGTGACGAAAAATCAGTTTGCGCGCACGCCGGCTGTCTAGATCACCGCCGCCCGCTTGCAGGTCCCGCATTGTGTTGCACCGGCGAATGCAGCCCCGTGGCAACCGCGTACCGGTGTGGCCGGGCGGTTCAGTGCGTCAATTCAAAGCACCGGTACGCCGGTCAGGCGCGCCAATTCAAGCTTGGTCAGGCCCTCGACCATATCCACCACTGTGCAACCCTGCGGCGTGATGTCGATGGTGGCGAGGTCGGTGTAGATTCGGCTAACACAGGCCACGCCCGTAAGCGGATAGCTGCATTCCTTGACGATTTTCGATTCGCCCGTCTTGGTCAGCAGTTCCATCATGACATAGGTTTTTTTCGCGCCGACGGCCAGATCCATCGCGCCGCCGACTGCGGGAATCGCGTCCCCGCCAGTGTGCCAGTTGGCGAGGTCACCGTTGACCGCCACCTGAAACGCGCCGAGCACGCAGATGTCGAGGTGGCCGCCGCGCATCATCGCGAACGAATCGGCGTGGTGAAAATAGGCGCCACCGGCGAGCAGCGTGACCGGCTGTTTGCCGGCGTTGACCAGATCCCAGTCTTCTTCGCCCTGTGCGGGTGCCGGCCCCATGCCGAGAATGCCGTTTTCGCTGTGCAGGAAAATTTCACGGTCTTGCGGCAGATGATTGGCCACCAGGGTTGGCAGGCCGATGCCGAGATTGACGTAAGCCCCTTCAGGAATGTCACGCGCGACGCAGGCAGCCATTTGGTCGCGCGTGCGGCGTTTGTATGTTGGTGCAGCGGCGCTACTGGCAGCGGCCGCAGTGGAACCAGCGGCGGCACCGCCTGAAGTCTCTTTGATCACGGCGCTCATGCGGCCTCCTTCTGCGGATTCGTTTGCGGGTTCACTGACGTTTTTGTCTGCTGCGATTTGGCCAACACCGGCGCTACGCGCGGCACCTTGACCAGGCGCGACACAAAAATACCCGGTGACACAATGGTCTCGGGATCGAGTGCCCCCAGTTCCACCGTCTCATACACCTGGGCAATTGACACTTTGGCCGCAGTCGCCATCACCGGCCCGAAATTGCGCGCCGCCTTGCGAAAGGTCAGGTTGCCCCAGCGGTCGCCGCACTCGGCCTTGATCAGCGCGACGTCGGCGTGGATCGGCGCTTCGAGCACATACATGCGGCCATTGATCTCGCGCGTTTCCTTGCCCTTCGCGAGTTCGGTACCGTAGCCCGTCGGGGTGAAAAATCCGCCAATGCCCGCCCCCGCAGCGCGTATCCGCTCGGCGAGGTTGCCCTGGGGCACCAGTTCGAGTTCAAGCTTGCCGCTCTTGTACAGCCCATCAAACACGTAAGAGTCGGCTTGGCGTGGGAACGAACAAATGATCTTGCGCACCTGTCCGGCTTTGAGCAGCGCGGCGATGCCGATCTCGCCGTTGCCGGCATTGTTGCTCACCAGCACCAGGTCGCGGGCACCCTGCGCGACCAGGCCATCGACCAGTTCGTTGGCCATGCCGGCGCCGCCGAAACCACCAAGCATCACGGTGGAACCATCTTTGACACCGGCCAACGCATCGGCGACGGATTGAACAATTTTGTTGATCATGCGGGGACACGTCCATGGAAAGCGTTGTCAAGAAGCTGGCGGATCGCGGCGCGCTCAATCGGCACCGGATTGGCATAAGGATTCGCCGCTGCAATATCTGCGGCTTTGTCAAGACCAGACTCGGGCATGCCGAGGTCTTTGAGGGCGCGCGGGGTACCGAGTTTTACTTCGAGATCGTAAAGGCCGCGCGCGGCTTCTGTTGCACC
>JANNCZ010000536.1:0-13528 GCA_031387185.1 Burkholderiales bacterium | reverse complement strand
TGCGCCGCGCGCGCTATTTGTTTGAGCAAAGCGGGCTGCAGGTCACTCCCGCCGTGGCCGATCCGTCGAGCACGGCATCGTTGGGCTGGCAAGGGCAGCTGCGCGCGCTGATTCCCAATGCGGGCGCGATTGAAGTCACCTATCTGGCCTGCAACGAAGCCGGTGGCCTGCTTTACGCATGGCTGGTGAGTACGTTCGCCGCCGCTACGCCTTCAAAGACCGTGGCGAACTGAAGCTTCACGCGCAACTCGCGCTTCATGCGCGTGTTGTCGAGGCGTCGTGATTCGCTCATGAACGAGCGCAGCATGGGTGACACCGCAGCATCAAGCTGGGCACGCGGCAGGCGTGGCGGGCGCGGCAAGCTGAACGCATCCGCCACCAGGTCAAAGTACTCGCCCATTTTGAGCGCGCTGTCGTCGCTTGCGTGATAGATGCGCACCTGCGGGCGCACGCGCCGGCGCAAACGCTTGATCGCGGCCAGCGTGATCGAGGCGAGGTCTGCTGCGTGAATGTGATTGGTGTAAACGTCTTGCTCAGGAATCAGAGCGGGCGTGCCGGCCTTGAGACGGGCAATGGGCAGCCGGTCGTGCGCATAGATGCCCGGTACGCGCAGGATGATCAGACGGAAAGCGCCACGCTTGGCGGCACGTGAGAGGGCGCGTTCGGCATCGACGCGGCGGCGCGCGCGTGCATTGTGGGGCTTGAGCATCCGTGTTTCGGTGATATGCGCACCAGCGCAGTCGCCGTAAACGCCGCTGGTGCTGAGGTACACGACGCAGCGTGCGTGCGCGGCGCGGCGCGCAGGTTGATTGGCGGCCTGATTCCCTGCCCTTGATGCGAATTCTCGAGAGTGGCTGAGCGCCGGTGCTGCGAGCAAATTGCGCGTACGCAGATCACGCGTCAGGTAAGATTGCGGCGGCGCGGCGTGCACCAGCACATCCCAATCGCGCGGCAGGCGTTTCAGGGTGCCCGGTTTGTCCAGATCGGCCAGCATGGCACGGGCGCCGAGGCGCTTGAGGCCAGGGCGTTTGGCGGATGTGGACGTGACCGCCACCGCGCGTTCCCGCCGCTTCAGCTTGGCCAGTACCCGCTGGCCAATATCACCCGCTCCTACCATCAACATTTTCATCCAACCATTTTCCCATGACGTTCAACGTATCAATTCAGCCTTCCAATCACCAGTTCACCGCCAAGCCTGACGAGAGCATTTTGCAAGGGGCGCTCAACAATGGCATCGGCCTGCCCTATGGCTGCCGCAATGGCGCCTGCGGCTCCTGCAAGGGCAAGCTGGTGTCGGGCGCGGTGGACTACGGCAAGCACTCGGTCACCGCGCTGTCTGACGCCGAGAAGGCGGAGGGCAAGGCATTGTTCTGCTGCGCCAAGCCGCTCTCGGATGTGGTCATCGAAGCGCGCGTGTTCGACGCCAGCAAAGACTTTCAGATCAAGATTTTGCCCTCGCGCGTGCAGAGCATTGAGCGTGTCGCGCCGGATGTTGTTGTCGTGTCGCTCAAATTGCCGGCCAACGAGCGCCTGCAATTTCTCGCAGGGCAATACATTGAATTTTTGCTCAAGGAAGGCAAGCGCCGCAGTTATTCGATGGCCAACGCGCCGCACGACGATGCCTTCGTACAGCTGCATATCCGCCATATGCCCGGCGGTCATTTCACCGGCCACGTGTTTGCCAAAATGAAGGAGCGCGACATTCTGCGCTTCGAAGGTCCGCTCGGCAGTTTCTTTTTGCGTGAAGATTCGGACAAGCCGATGATCATGGTCGCCAGCGGCACCGGCTTCGCGCCCATCAAGGCGGTGATCGAACACGCGCTTCATCGTGACAGCAAGCGCCCGATCACGCTTTATTGGGGCGGGCGGCGCCCGCAGGACATTTATATGATGGCCTTGTGCCAGGGTTGGGCGGCGGCGCATTCACACATCAGCTTCATCCCGGTGGTGTCGGACGCGTTGCCTGAAGACAACTGGACTGGACGCACCGGCTTCGTTCATCGTGCGGCGATGGAAGACTTCGCTGACATGAGTGCGCATCAGGTGTATGCATGTGGCGCGCCCGTGGTGGTCGATTCCGCGCGTAACGAGTTCGTCGCACAATGCAAGCTGCCGGAAGATGAGTTTTATGCCGACAGCTTTACTACCGAGGCTGATCTGGCGAGGGCGGCATAATCTCAGGCGGACGTGGGCGCAGCGGCGCGGCGTGATGCGCGGTTGCCCGCAACTCTGCGGCGATGCATACAAATAGTTTCAACATGCCATCATTCTGAAAGGCCCATGGATGGCGGGTCTACGGGCAGTGCCGGCCTGCGAGGCGCATGAAAACTCACTCTCCGAGGTAGGCCATGCGCACTTTTTCATCCTTGAGCAAGTCGCTTGACGCACCTGACAACGTGATGAGGCCGCTCTCCATCACATAGGCGCGCTGCGTGATCGACAACGCGAGACGTGCATTCTGCTCAACCAGCAAGATGGTGACCCCGGATTGCGCGACCGTCTGAATCGTCTCGAAGATGCGCTGTACGATCAAGGGGGCGAGGCCCATGCCGGGTTCATCGAGCAGCAGCAGGCGCGGGCGCGTCATCAGCGCGCGCCCGATGGCGAGCATCTGCTGCTCGCCGCCTGACAGGGTGCCGCCGGTTTGCGCGGCGCGTTCTTTCAGCCGCGGGAACAGGTCGAACACGCGTGCGCGATCCTGCTCGACTTGTGCGTCATTGTGCAGATACGCACCCATCGTCAAATTCTCGTTGACTGTGAGCTTGGGAAAAATGCCGCGACCTTCGGGCACCAGCACCAAGCCGGCGCGCGCGAGCTGATGCGAAGCGGTGCGACCGATGGGCTGACCGTCGTACACGATAGCGTTGAGCGGCGTGCCGGATTGTGGCGGCAGCAAGCCGGCGATGGCTTTGAGGGTCGTGGTTTTGCCGGCACCGTTGGTGCCGATCAGGGCAACCATTTCACCAACCGCGACCGTGAGGTCGATGCCCTTGACGGCTTCAATGCCACCGTAGGCGACTTTGAGTCCGGCCAGTTCCAGTAGTGCGTTCACGCCGCCGCCTCGCTCTGGCCCGCGTCCGCCTGCGGCGCGCCCAGATAGGCGGCGATCACCGCCGGATCAGCGCGCACTTCGGCTGGCGTGCCTTCGGCGATCTGCACACCGTAGTCGAGGACCAGAATGCGGTCGCACAGTGACATGACAAACTTCATGTCGTGCTCGATCAGCAGCACGGTGATGCCTTGGTCACGAATGCGGCGAATCAACTCGGCGAGATCACGCGTCTCGGTGGCGTTCATGCCGGCGGCGGGTTCGTCGAGGGCGAGCAGCTGCGGGTCGGTGGCGAGCGCGCGGGCGATTTCGAGGCGGCGTTGCAGGCCATAGGGCAGGCTGGCAGCGCGCGCGTTGGCGTGGGCGGCAAGGCCGGCAAAGTCGAGCAGTTCGCGCGCGCGCGCCTCAATCGCCACTTCCTCGCGGCGCTGTGACGGCAGGCGCAACATGGCTGACCACACCCCGGCGTGGGTGCGCGCGTGACGACCGATCATCACGTTCTCAAGCACCGAGAGATTGGCGAACAGGCGGATGTTCTGAAATGTGCGCGCGATGCCGACGCGCACGGCGGCATCTGGCGTGTGCGCACCGAGCGCCGTGCCGTTAAAGCGGATGCTGCCGCCATCGCGCTCGTACAAACCGGTGAGCACGTTGAAGAAGGTGGTCTTGCCGGCCCCGTTGGGGCCGATCAGTCCATAAATTGCGCCGCGCGCAATCGAGATGGAGACGTTCTGGAGTGCCGTGATACCGCCAAAGGATTTGGCGATTCCTGCTGCGTGCAATAGGGGCGTACTCACGGCAAACACGCCACCGCGCGCGCAGCGCAATCGGGGTCTATCGCGGTGCATTTGGAATGACTCACGCGCGCCCCTCGTTCATCTCACGCCGCCGTACCTCTGACGGCAGCAGGCCGGCCGGGCGGTAGAGCATCACCAGCACCAGCGCGAGACCGAACAGGAGCATGCGGATCACTTCTGGCTCGATCAGCATCTTGCCGAACAGAAAGGTTTGCAGCGGCGCAACGGTGTAGCGCAACAACTCAGGCACGAACGAGAGCAACAGGGCACCCACGATCACGCCACGGATGTTGCCCATGCCACCCAACACCACCATCGCCAGCACCATTACCGATTCGGTCAGGCCAAAGCTTTCCGGGCTGACGAAACCCTGCATCGAAGCGAACATGCCGCCGGCAATGCCGCCGAACGAGGCCCCCATCGCAAACGCCAGCAGCTTGATGCGCGTGGTGTTGATGCCCATCGCACGTGCGGCGATTTCGTCCTCGCGAATCGCTTCCCAGGCGCGGCCGATGCGTGAATCCTGCAAACGCAGGTTGATGACGATGACAATCAGAAGCACGATCAGCAGCAGGTAGTAATACTTGATCGGGCCGCTGAAGGTAAGGCCGAGCCAGGTGTCAGTGGTGCCCAGATCGATGCCGCCCACACGCACTGGGTCAATGCGTGAAATGCCCTGCGGACCGTTGGTGATGTTGACCGGGCGCGACAGGTTGTTGAGAAAAATGCGGATGATTTCGCCAAAGCCGAGCGTGACGATGGCGAGGTAGTCGCCGCGCAGCTTCAGGGTGGGTGCGCCGAGCAGCACACCGAAGGCACAGGCCACCAGCGCACCGAGCGGCAGGATCACCCAGAACGGCAGATGCAGATTGAAATGTGGTGAAGCGAGCAGGGCCCAGACATAGGCACCGACCGCGTAAAACGCGATGTAACCGAGATCGAGCAGGCCTGCGAAACCGACCACGATGTTGAGGCCGAGTGAGAGCAGGATGAACAGCAGGGCGACATTGGTGATACGCACCCACGCCGTGCCGGCCATTGCAAGGGCGAAGGGCAGCAGAATCAGGGCGAGAGCGATCAGTGCGCCGCCGATCCATGGCGCGGCACCATGTGTTCGCCGGCGCGCCATCAGGCCAGCAGCCGCGCCGCCCAAGCCCGGCGCGCGCCGCGCCGCTACATCGCGCTCAGGCACGGTCACCACTGCGCTCTCCCATCAAGCCCTGGGGCCGGAACACCAGCACGAGGATCAGCACGATGAAGGCAAACACGTCCTGATAATTGCTGCCGAACCAGTTGTTGGTGAAGTCGCCGATGTAACCCGCACCGAGGGCTTCGACCAGGCCGAGCACAATGCCGCCCAGCATCGCGCCGGGTAGATTGCCGATACCGCCCAGCACGGCGGCGCAAAAAGCTTTGAGGCCCAAGAGCGACCCCATCGAGTAATGCGCAATGCCGTAGTAGCTGCCGATCATCACGCCGGCCACGGCAGCCAGGCCCGCGCCCATTGCAAAGGTGAGGGCAATAACGTGATTTGCATTCACGCCCATCAACCCGGCCACATCGGCGCGCTGCGAGGTGGCGCGCATCGCGGTGCCAAGTTTGGTGCGGTAGACCATCACCGAGAGGCCCGCCATCATCGCCAGCGACAGCACGATGATGCCGATCTGCACCGCAGTGATGGTCGCGCCGCCAATGTCGAAATTGATGGTGGGCATGATCTGCGGAAACGCCAGCGGGTTACGGCTCCAGATCAGCATCGCCAGGTGTTGCAGGATGATCGACATGCCGATGGCGGTGATGAGCGGTGCCAGGCGTGGCGCATTGCGCAAGGGCTTGTAGGCAAAGCGGTCGAGAAACAAACCGAGCAGCACGCACACCGGCACCGCGCAAGCCACACCTGCCAGCACGATCACCACTGGCGGCAGGCCGCTCTTGGCGAGTGCGCTGATGACGCTGAACGCAACGAGCGCACCGATCATCACGACTTCGCCATGCGCAAAATTGATGAGTTGGATGATGCCGTACACCATCGTGTAGCCGAGCGCGACGATGGCGTAGACGCACCCGAGAGTCAGGCCATTGATGACCTGCTGGATGAAAATGTCCATCAGCGGATGATCGTCAGGGCGCTCAACAAAAGAAAACGGCGTCCGCGAATGTGCATGGACGCCGTTTCCGGTGGACGGTGGGAAGGGGATTACTTCTTCGCTTCGTCCTTCTTCATCTCGTCTTTTTTGGGTTCATCTTTCTTGGCCTCAGTTGCTGTGGGTGCAGCTGCTGGTGCAGCAGCCGGTGCTGCTGCCGCTGCGGGGGCGCCAGCTGTGGCGGCCGGTGCTGCGGCCTTGATGAAGTCCTCAAATTTGGTCGACTTGCCCCCCTTGATGATGGCCACCGGGTCGATTTTGCCGGCCCGCATGGTAAAGATGGTCATCTCGGCGTCCTTGCGGTCGCCCTTGGCATCGAACTCGATTTTGCCCGAGGCGCCGTCATGGCTGATGGCAGCCAGCGCGGAGAGATACTTGGCCGGGTCGGTCGAGTTGGCCTTCTGCATGGCCGCGATCAACAAATTGGCGGCGTCGTAGGTGAAAGGCGCGTAAAGGATCGGATCAACGTTGAACTTCTTCTTGTAGTTCTCCAGGAATGCTTTGTTCGCGGCCTGTACCGGCAGACCGGCTTGCGAGCACAACAGGCCCTCTGCGGCATCGCCTGCAAGTTCTTTCATCTTGTCAGTGCAAGCGCCGTCACCGAACGCAAATACGGCCTTGATGCCGAGCTCTTTACCTTGTTTCATCAGCGGGCCGCCAGTGGCGTCCATGCCGCCAAAAAATATCGCGTCGGGATTCTTGCCCTTGATCTTGGTGAGTTGCGCTTTCCAGTCGGTGGTCTTGTCGGTGCCTTTTTCGCGCGGCAGCACTTTGACGCCGGCGGCGGCGAGGGTCTTTTCGACCTCGTTGGCGAGGCCTTCGCCGTAGGCAGTGGCGTCGTCAATTACTGCGACCGTTTTGGGTTTGACTTCAGCAGCGAGGTAGCTCGCAATCGCCGGGCCTTGCTGGTCGTCGCGGCCGACGGTGCGAAATGTGACCTTAAAGCCTTGCTCAGTAAGCTTGGGGTTGGTTGCCGAGCCGGAAATCATCGGAATGCCGGCCTTGTTGTAGACGTCCGATGCGGGAATCGTCACGCCGGAATTGAGGTGGCCGACCACACCCGCTACTTTGGCGTCGACCATTTTTTGCGCCACGATCGGGCCTTTGGTTGAACTGGCTTCGTCGTCTTCGCCCATCATCTCGAATTTTATTTTCTTGCCGTCGATGCTGATGTTTTTGGCATTGGCTTCGTCAATCGCGAGACGCACGCCGTTCTCGTTATCTTTGCCCAAATGTGCGATGCCGCCAGTGAGCGGCGCAGCGCTGCCGATCTTGACCGTCATCGACGGCGGCTCGGCGGGTTTGGCAGGTTCAGCCGCTTTGGGCGCGGGGGCGGGTTCTTCCTTGCCGCACGCGGCGAGGGCGATTACCACTGCGGTGGCAAGAGCGGTCAGACGCCAAGACGACGAAATGGATTGCATGATGCCTCCTGAAAGGGATAAACAAGGACGGGAAAATTGATCGAAGATTGTAGCCCACACCCCGAAAAAAAACAAAAAAAAGCCAGCCCGCAGGCTGGCTGTTACGCAATGGCAGAACTTATTTCTTGGCCGGTGCTGCGGCAGCAACGGTCAAGATCCATTTGGCCAGGGTCTTGGCCTCTGCTTCGCTGACGGCGGCGTTAGGCGGCATCGGAATCTGGCCCCACACACCACTGCCGCCAGCACGAATTTTGCCGGCCAGTTTGGTGTCTGCATCCTTCTCGGTCTTGTATTTTGCCGCGATGTCGGCGAATGACGGACCTATGACTTTGGTCTGCATTGCGTGGCAAGTCAGACAGGCTTTCTGTTTGGCCAGATCCTCGCTCGCGACGGCGGGTGCGGCGGCAATCAGGGCGGCGAGGGTGAAGAGCAGGGCAGCGATGAATTTCACGGAAGAGGTCTCCAGAAAAAAGGTGGGTTGGGAATGGTCAGGCGACGGCATGCACATTGATGCAAAATTGTAGCGGACAGAGTGCCAACGTTGTAGCGGACAGAGTGCCAACGCGCTGGTATTGCCGCTCGTTGACCGCCACCGCAAATTGAGCTGTTTCGATTCCGGGTACGGCTACATTGCCGCTACAATCGGTACGTCAAATTTGTGATTGGGGAGCAGCAGATGTCCATATTTATTTTGCTGATTGGCTTGGCGATGGGGGGCCTCAAACTTGCCGAAATCGGTCCGTTCGCGAAGATGTCATGGTGGTGGATATCGATTCCCTTTATTGTGGTTGTTCTGATCTGGGAAGTGATTGGTCCGCTGTTGGGTCTCGACAAGAAAAAAGAACACGAAGACGCCGAGCGCGAGAAGCAAAAACGTATTGCGAAAAACCGCAGCGGGCGCCCCGACATCGATATGTAAGTGCGCATAGGGTTGTGCCGCGTGGTTCTTGAGCGCGTTACGGTCAGCACGTTACGGTCAGCGCATCGCGCAGGGTACGCGCGCAACACCATGCACCACGCGCCTCGCATTCGCGGCAGAGTCTTGTCCAGCAGGGGCTACTCGCGTACCACCCACAGTGACAACCGGCTTTGCTTGACCAGCCCCACAGTCTTGCCGGGCGCGTCAATGATGATTTCCTTTTCAGGCTTCCAGTCGCGCATGCCCCAGTCGTGCGAAATGATGCGCGTGCCGGGCTTGAGTTTTTGCAGGCGCGGCTTGAGCAATTCGTTGACGTCGGGCAGCAAATATAGCGTGATCACCGTCGCTTGAGACAGGTCGGTGTCGAACAAGTCCTGTACCTCAAAGCGCGTCATGCCAGACACGCCTTCACGTGCTGCGTTGGCACGCGCCATCTGCACCAGGCGCGGGTCAATGTCAACGCCCATGCCCGGCACGCCAAAGCGCTTGGCCGCCGTGATGACAATGCGGCCATCGCCGGAACCGAGATCGAGCAGGCGATCGCCGCGCTGCATGCGCGCAAGTTCGAGCATCGCATCGACCACGTTTTGCGGTGTGGTGACGTAGGGGGCGTCGAGTTCCTTGCCAGGTTCAAATCCTGCCGCCAGCGTTTGCGCAAAGACCGGCGCGGCTTTGATGGCTGCAAAGCCGGCGGCCAGCGCCAAGCCTTCGGCCAGGAATCGGCGGCGCGGGAGAGATGTAGGGTAAGCACGCATGGGGTCGTAGCAGTTGGGATAGGACGATCGGTGGAGGCTGGCTCAACGGGGCGTGCCGAACATTTGCGTCCAGTAAATGCCCAGTTTACTTTGTGAATTGACTGCGAAGGCTACGCCCATTTCAGTGAATTGCGCACCCATCAAATTGGCACAGTGCGGCGGGCTGTCGATCCAGCCTTGGACGGCAGCCTCGGCGCTGGTCTGACCGCCTGCGATGTTTTCGCCCGTGGCGCGCCAGTTGTAACCGGCGCGCGTGGCACGCTGCGCCGGTTTGCTGCCATCACGGCCATCATGGCTGAAGTAACTGTACGCCGCCATGTCGGTCGAGTGTGCCTGGCCGGCACGTGCCAATACATCGTTCCAGCGCAGCGGGCCGGCAGGGGCAAAGGCCTGCGTGCCGCAAGTGCGCGGTTGCGCGCGCGCGAGGTTGACGAGGTCGAGTACGCGCTGGCCGATCGCGCCCGCCTGTTCCGGCGCGGGCGGCGTAAACCTGCTGGCCAGCACCAGCCAGGTCTGCACTTGCATCGCGCCGGCCGGTGTGCCACCCGATGTGCTAACCGGTGTGCCGCCCGATATGCCACCGGAAGGAGCTGAAGATCGTTGGTGGAGGCCGATCCCCTGCCATTGCCCGGAAACAAGCTGGGCGCAGTAACGCTGTTCGATGAAGCGCGCGAGGGCCGCACCCGACGCGGCACCCGTGACCTGAATCACCATCGAACGCGTCGCGCGATAGCCGTTCGCCAGCAATACCTCGGTCAGCGGACGTCCCACGCCGCCTGCCTGCGCGAGTTCGGCGGCAGCCGCATCGAGCGATGGCTCGCTTTTGAGCGGTATAGAGGCAAGACCGGGAGGCGATGAGGGCGTGGTTGACGCGCTGGTGGCAGGGGCGGCGTCAGGCGATGCAGGAGCGCAGCGCGTTGCAGCACGCGCCGCGTTGATGGCTGCGACGACGTCTGCAGGGCCTTGTCCGCGCGCATTGGCCGGCAGTAGTGTTGCGAGGAATGCGAGAAATGGGGCGGCAAATGTGGCTGCAACTACCCACGGGAACTGGGCACGCGTTCTGGGCAGTGCGATTGAGGTCATGGGCGCAGAGGGGCGGAACGAAGGCTGAGTGGACGGTTGGACGCTAACACTACGTCGTCAATACGCGGCTTTGATCGACGGCGCCATCACGAGCCCCGCAGTAATACCACGAGAGCGCCGGTGCCGCCCTCGGGCGCACGCGCCTGCACCCACGCCAGCACGGCGTCGCTCTGCGTCAGCCAGCGGCGCACCTTGTCTTTGAGCACCGGCAAGTGGTGTTTGGAGCCCAGCCCCTTGCCGTGGATCACGCGCACGCAGCGCTGGCCTTGTTTTAACGCGCTTGCCAAAAACAGCGATAGCGCTTCGCGCGCTTCTTCACGCGTCAAGCCGTGCAGATCGAGTTGTGCCTGGATCACCCAATCGCCACGGCGCAATTTGCGCGCGGTGTTGGGAGCGAGGCCATCGCGGGTGAACGAGAGCGCCGCATCGCTGTCGAGCAGGGCATCGGCGTCAATCCCGTCCGAGAGCGAAGCCTGCAACGCTGCCGCTTCGTCGCGTTCGCGCATCAGCGGCAGCGGCGCACTCGGCGGCGGCGTGTGCGGCACGCGTGGTGCCGCGCGCAGGGGCTGCACGCCGCGCGTGGCCTGCGCGAACAATTGCTGCTCGTGTGCGTCGCGGGCCGCCGCTTGACGTACCTCGCGCGCTCTCGCGTCCGCCTTCGCGCGTACTTCGCGCAGTTTGGGAGCTAACGCCTTGATCTGGCTGCGCAGGTCGGCGGGCATGGCATTGCTCCAATTTTCATGAGAGCCGCTTGCACCAAAGGTCCTAGCCGTGTTGCGCTTCCAGAAAGCGCTGTGCGTCCAGTGCGGCCATGCAGCCGGTACCGGCGCTGGTGACCGCCTGCCGGTAGATGTGATCCTGCACGTCGCCGGCGGCAAATACGCCCGGCACGCTGGTCATGGTGGCCATGCCGTCGCGGCCCATTTGGGTCTTGATGTAGCCGGTTGCGTCCATGTCCAACTGGCCGGCAAAGATGCCGGTGTTGGGTTTGTGGCCGATGGCGATGAAGCAGCCAGACAAGGCGATGTCGCGGGTTGCGCCGCTTTGCATCGATTTGATGCGCACGCCGGTGACGCCGGAGTCATCTCCCAACACTTCGTCGAGGGTGTGATTCCACGCCAGCTCGACCCTGCCTTCGGCCGCTTTGGCCATCAGTTTGTCAATCAGGATCGCCTCGGCACGGAACTTGTCGCGGCGGTGAATCATCGTCACCTTGCTGGCGATGTTGCTCAGGTACAAGGCTTCTTCGACCGCGGTATTGCCACCGCCGACCACACAGACCTCCTGCTTTTTGTAGAAAAAGCCATCGCAGGTGGCGCAACCGGATACGCCGCGGCCCATGAATTTTTCTTCCGAGGGCAGGCCCAGATACATCGCCGATGCGCCGGTCGCAATGACCAACGCGTCGCAGGTGTACGTGCCGGCATCACCGGTGAGTACGAAGGGCCGCGCGTCCAGCTTGACGGTATGGATCTGATCCATAATCATCTCGGTGCCGAAGCGCTCGGCGTGCTGGCGAAAGCGCTCCATCAGCGTCGGCCCCTGCACACCCATGGCATCAGCTGGCCAGTTATCGACGTCGGTGGTGGTCATCAATTGGCCGCCCTGCTCGATGCCGGTGACCATCACTGGCTTGAGGTTGGCGCGTGCGGCGTAGACGGCGGCGGAGTAACCGGC
This sequence comes from Burkholderiales bacterium, assembly GCA_031387185.1. Classification (GTDB taxonomy): domain Bacteria; phylum Pseudomonadota; class Gammaproteobacteria; order Burkholderiales; family JAEUOS01; genus CANJDH01. The sequence goes on along the minus strand of JANNCZ010000536.1, from coordinate 1,683 downwards.
CGGGCCGGAGCCGAGAATCAACACACGGGCGTGGCGGGGGCTTGAAGTGGTCATGACGAATATGAGTGGGGGCGGCGAGCGATGTGCGGTGACGGGAAGGCGCGGCCAAATGCGGCCCACGCTACAATTTGCGCGTTGGGGAGGGGTTTAGAGCGCGCTGCTTTGGAGGCAGGGGGAAGGCAGCGGGGCAGTGATACGAATTATCCCACAGCGGTTTATTGACTTGAGTCGAAACAGTGCTTGGGTTTGATCCTGGATATTTTCCAGGTCCTGGCGTGGTCTGTTTGTAAAAAAGGGGGAATGTGACATGGCGCAATCTCAGATCCACCCTGGCATGCTGCGCAATGTGCCGCTTTTTGCGGTGCTCAACGAAACTCAGGTGGCGTCGCTTTCCGCCGTCATGAGCCGGCGAGCGGTGGTGAAAAATCGCGTTGTCATGCAGGCGGGCGATGCGACTGACAGTCTGTACATCATCATCAGCGGTCGCGTGAAGGTGCAGATGGCGGATGATGAAGGCAAGGAAGTGATCCTCGCTGCCCTCGGGCCCGGCGAATTTTTCGGCGAAATGGGGTTGATGGATGACGAGCCGCGCGCCGCTTCGGTTTTGACGACGGAAGCCTGCGAATTTGTGGTCATTACCAAGGACGATTTCAACGCCTTGCTAAAGGATAGCTTTGACTTGGCGATGGTGATCATGCGCGGTCTGGTCAAGCGTCTGCGCGAGGCCGACCGCAAAATCGAAAGCCTGGCCCTGCTCGATGTCTATGGCCGCATTGCGCGCGTCCTGATCGAAAACTCCGAAGAAATCAACGGCCAAAAGATTGTCAAGAGCCGCTTGCCGCGCCAGGACATTGCCAAAATGATCGGTGCCTCGCGCGAAATGGTCAGCCGCGTGATGAAGGGTCTTGAGGTCGGTGGCTATATCGAAGTGCGGGATGACGGCTCCACCCTGCTGCGCGAGCGGCTGTCCTCGCACCTGTAGCGCGCGCTTCATCACGACTGTTTATACAGTGTGTGCGCATACAGTGCGCAGCCCTATAATCGAGTCATGAAACCTGCTGTTTCCGATGCTGTTTCCGAATCTGCCAGCGGGCCGGTGAGGCTGACGCGCCTGCTTGGCGAAGCGCGCTGGCTGGTGTTCGCCACGGGGGCGTTTTTTCTGGCGCTTATCCTGGCAACCTATCAGCGCGATGATCCGTCGTGGTCGCACAATACTGCGGGTGGGGTTGTCCGCAATGCAGGTGGGTATGTGGGTGCCCGGGTGGCCGACATGCTGCTCTCTGCCTTTGGTTCCTCCGCATGGTGGCTGGTGGCGTTGCTGATCTATCTGGTCATCGCCGCTTACCGCCGCCTTGGCGCTGCGTCTGTGGTTGCCGGTGCTGTGGGCGCCGCCGGTGATTCCGGTGCCATCGGAACTGCCGCTACACGGGGCGCTACCGGTGACCACCAGGCTGGTACCACGTTGCTTGACCGCCGCTCGCTGTTTGCGGTGTTGGGTGGTTTCGCATTGCTGCTGGCGTGCAGCAGTGCGCTTGAGAACTTGCGCCTGTATTCGCTCAAAGTGCAATTGCCGCAAGTGGCGGGCGGCATGCTGGGTGACTCGGCGGGCCGATTTGCGGAATTCTGGTTTGGCTTTACCGGCTCCACCTTGCTGCTATTGCTGGGTGCGGCGGTGGGATTCTC
>JANNCZ010000511.1:0-3482 GCA_031387185.1 Burkholderiales bacterium | reverse complement strand
TCGAGCGCCGTCTCGATGGCGACGTCGTAGACCCGCGCGGTGAGGATTTTTTGGAGATAATCCGGTGCTTTCATTTTTGCCGACCCCTGTTTGAGGGGGTAAATATTAACCCCCTGTATTGGGGTTGTCAAAACAGGCAGTTCGCGCTCCCGGGCGCTTCTCCACCACTGATGATTTCGCAGCAATCACCCCGTGCTTGACACCCTGCAAGCCTTGTTCACCGCTGATGCCAGCCTGTGGTCGCTGTTGGCCGGCAGCTTTGTGGCGGCTACGCTGGTACCGGTGTCGTCAGAAGTCATGCTGTTTGCCGTGCTCAAGCTGCACCCCGACTTGTTGTGGCCCGCCATTGGTGTGGCGACGCTCGGCAACACGGCCGGCGGTATGGTCACCTACGCGATGGGGCGCTGGATACCGTATCGCAAAGCGATCAGGTTTGAGGCACAGTTGAAACGCCATGGTGCTGCCGCCCTGTTGCTTGCCTGGGCACCGCTGATTGGTGACGCACTGTGCCTGGCCGCCGGTTGGCTGCGTTTGCATTGGCTGTCTTGCCTCGCCTTCATGGCATTAGGCAAGTGCGCGCGCTATGTTGTGGTGGCCTACCTCGCATGACGAGCACAGCGTACGCGCCAAGAAGCGCTCCAGTCAAGGGTTTCAGGCCGATTGCACCTGCCGTGCGTCGCGCCGCAAAGCCTGCGCTAACGAAAGATAGAATGCCCGCATGATCGAATGCAAATTTCCGCGCGGCGACGTGCGCCGCTTGTTCGTGGTGCTCGCCGCGATTGATGCGCTCGGCGACGAAGCCACCATCGTGCAAATTTCGGAGAACACCGGCGTCAACAAAGGACAGATCGCCACGGTGATCGACCAGGCGCGCGATCAACTTGGCATGCACATCGACAAGGCCGGGCCGGTGTATCGCATCCGGCGTTGGGGCAAGCTGGTCAACCCGGATGGCATTCGCGCGTTGTATTGACCCGTTGTTTTGACTCTGTCGTTACGAGTCTGCCTGCGCAGCACGGATTGCACAAAAACAACAACTATTGTCGCAGCATCAAAAAATTCTTGCGAGGTTAGTAAAACTAACCTAATATTCGCCTCCACCGTTTGTTGCAGTTCGCATAGCCAATTTATCCAATTAGCTGATCCCTGCGAACAGCACATCCGGTAACGAATTCTCCGCACCCGATCAGAAGCGCAATCAGTAACCCACTCAAAAGGAACGCCCGGTGAAACCCACATTACGGATAGCTGCCAGACACGCGCTTAGCGCGGGCCTAGCCACGTCCGCGTGGCGCAAGCAGGATGACTCTATGCCCAGTTCGCTTATCCAGGCCGCCGCCGGCTGTAGTGGCAACGGCGGCAACCGCAGCTACGGCAGCAACGGCCAGCCATGCGCCTATGCCGGTTCCGGCTTTGGCAATGTGCCGCGCCATGAGATCGATACGCCCATCTACCGGGAGGTCGCGATGTAATTCATCGCAACCAGGACGCCGCGCAAGCGGCCCCAAACCCCGGCAGACCGCGAGTCTCCCGGGGTTTTTTGTTTTCCGGGATGGGTTTTTCGAAGTTGATATTCGGAAATTTATTTTTCGAAGTTGATTTCGCGGTCACGTTTTTTATGGCTTTTTTTGTTTTGGATATTCGCTGTAACCGGCTGGGCACTGTGTCCCGGAATCACCGGCTCGCTCATTAACAATCCGGATTGCAGTGCGGGTGTAACTCAACTGGCAGAGTGCCTGAGTGCCACTCAGGAAGTCGCAGGTTCAAACCCTGTCACCCGCACCATTCCCCAGCGCATGCGGCAACGCAGGTCTCTGCACGCGTGCGCTGCGGAATGCTTGACAACTGATGGGGTGTCGCCGCATTACAGCAAGGCGGGGAAGGCAACGGGCTTTGACCCCGCCACGAGGAGGTTCGATTCCTCCCGCCCCTGCCAGATCAGCATATCAACGCATCGTTCGTCTAGCGGTCAAGGACGCCGACCTTTCAAGCAGGAAATCGCGGGTTCAAATCCCGCACGATGCACCAACAACACCATGCTTCATCAGCACGGTGTATCAACACTCTGGGCGTAGCTCAATCTGCGCAGAGCACCTGGCCTGGAACCAGGAGGCTGAGGGTTCGAATCCTTCTGCCCAGACCAACCACCCCCGTCAACTTTCCTCAGTTGAAAATTCAAATCATGGAACATCGCCATCTCAATCATCAAGAGTTCACGTTGGCTGCTATTGACAACATCATTGCGCGCGGCCAGCGGCGTGACTGGGCTTTGCTGCGAATGCGTATGTTGGACGACGCGTCACTGCCTGAGAAAGTTGAACTGGTTTGCAGGCCAAAGACTGTTGATCCCTACGCGCAGCGCTATCACTTTTGGATGAACTATGTCAGCTACCGGGCAAGAATTTCATCGCATGGACTTGGCACTTCGCGGAGATCCATGTCAGCGGGGGAATTACAAAACGAGAACCTGCGTCGCGCGGCAGTTTTACAAACCTACGTCTCGGCAGTTATCGGCCAATTGGCGTAGGCCACAATTCATGCCGATGTTAAAACTAGTCGCGCCGGCTCATCTGAACCACCAGCGATATTGCGGAGAGGATGCAGTGAAGCGGCGCCGGTCTGAAAAGCCGGGCGTCGAAGGCATCAATCCCCTTCCCGCTGCACCAACAATTTCAAAAGTTTCGCTCGATGGCAGGTTGCCCCCGAAAGGCATCCTCTAACGAGTGCCTCGCGGACGTGCCGTGCGAATCGCAATCGCCGGCCAAGCGCATCACGGGGCTCGATGACGCCAGAGACGCGAATCTGGCCGAGAGCTGAAAGCCTGGATTGCCGTGATCGAGATCCGCCCGGAAGGCCGCAGCGATGCGGCCTGCCACACCAACGTCATTGCGCCACGCCGATAGGCACGGCGAAGCGCAATGCGGTGCGGCAACCGGCAGAGGCTTTGGCGTGTACCGCACACCATCCTGCGAATCCTTTTCATTTCGCCCAGAGCACTTGGGTGTGGCCGTAGCTCAATCGGACAGAGCCCCGGAATGTGACTCCGGTGGTTGTGGATTCGAATTCCACCGGTCACCCCCAAGTGTTTTACCCGTCATGCCGTGTAGCTCAGCGGGAGAGCAGGCGGTCGATAACCGCCAGGTCGTCCGTTCGATCCGGACCACGGCAACCACTTTTTCATTGTTCGTTTTATCCTAAAAACCTCATTTAGCGCTCTGCAAACTGAAGGAGAATGAGGCGGGCTGCGGGGTTCGAGAATATATTGGAGGGTACCCAATGGGTGAATCGAAAATCAAGCGTGAGAACGCGGTAGCGAAGCTGATACCGGGCAGCAGTTTGCAGACGGCGGGTGGCCGGGTACAAGTGCGCTGGGAGAGTGAAAGCGCCGCCACGCCGATGGGGCAACTAGCGTACTTCATAGAATTTCTGGTACTCACCGGGCTGTGGCAGCGATGGGAGGAAAGTTACCCGCTGGTCTACCA
>JANNCZ010000506.1:0-8009 GCA_031387185.1 Burkholderiales bacterium | reverse complement strand
GCGGTTGGGGCGAGGCAAAAGACTAAAATTCCGACAGGGCATCAGCCGGAGAGCCAATATCCATGCGCTTTTCCGGGGCATGTCTTTGTGGAGCGGCTCTGGTGGCGGCTTTCATGGGTGCGTTAAGCGACGCGCGCATTTGTTTCTTTTATTCGTCCAATAATTGCATTCGACGAATAGAAGGCACATTCTGTGACCATGCTCTGCGATACCCATGTCCTCGAAGCGCCCGCATTCGGCAAGAGCAGCGGCACGGAAGCGAAAGTGCAGCACGGCGGGCTCTGCACCGAGTGCGGCAACTACACCGTGATCAAGAGGGATTGGGGCGAGTTTTGTACGGCTTGTGGGACTGTGGGGGCTTGCGAGCAGATTGATGAATGATGAAAACCGTTGATAGACAACGGTTTCCGCGTTCTCGAATTCTTCCAGTTTCCATTCTTGGAGACTTGATGCCTATTTGAATGGAATCTCAAATTCCATCTGAGGCCACGATTTTTGCGTAACAAAATATCCAATTCTGTTGACGCGCCAAAGGCCTTCGACAATAAATTGCTCGTCGTCAGTCTCAACCAGCGTCCATACTTTTGACGGGTCTTCGTGATTTGCGCGGCAGACCTGTTCGTATTCGCTGCCATACGTCTCAAACATGAAGTTTCGATCATCAATCTCGAATCCTTGTCCCGTTGGATTTTCAATTGGATGGAATTTTTCAATCCAGTCATCCAAATTCATAGGGCTTCCAATTGAATAAGAAACGTTGAAGTCCAATACGCTCGCTACAACGGCAGCATATCAAGCCGCTTTCTCAAGAATATTTCCGAAGAATGATGCTTGAGAAACGAGGGGTCTGGATATTTTTTGCAGTTCGCGATTTTATGGTCGTACATGAGCGAAATTGTGAATCCAATAGCGGTCAATGTCCGAGAAAGATATTCTTGTTGTGCCAATCGAGAAAAGTTTTATCAGGCGCGAATTTTTCTGGTGACTGAATGGCGCTCCCGTGCAGCCTGCCGATTGAGTTTGTGAAGAATGAATCCTTACTGCTTCGCATTGTCTTGGACACTTCGATTTTTAAGTTTGGCAATACCGTAATCAACCCTCGGTCAAACGCCTTGTCGTGAAGTGCGGAAAGACAAAGGCCATTTCGCGGATTTAGCCGGTTCGGTTTGTCTTTGCTCCACGGAACAATATGACTTGCGAGTAACAGTCGCGCATCGGCTAGACCGGTCATGCAGCATTTGCCTTGGTAGCTGCTGAGTACGGCTTTGCGGAAGAACGACTGCTTGATGCGCGTCTCTACGATCTGGCGTTTCGTCTCACCGGTGTAGTCAGCGTCCGCTTCTTCTTTTTGATCATCTGCTTCGTCCGCGCCGAGTTCCCCGCGCAGAGCGAGCACAATCTGCTGGCTCTCGTAAGCCAGCCGCTGCCAATCGGCGTGAAATTCATCCCACACCTCACGGTCTGCATTAGACGCATTTCCCAATCCAGATCGGCCACTGCTGGTGATGGCTGGATCAAGGCTTGCGAAATTCACCAGCTTCATTGCAACCGCCGATGGTGTTCGTCCGATCAGCTTCGCCAGTGCAATGATTTCTTTATTTCGCTGATGTAGCTTGCCAAATGGAAGCTGGCAATAGAGATTGAAAGCGACCTTGAGTTGATCTTTCGTCCATCGGCCTGAAGTCATGATTCCACTCGGAATAACTGACACGTTGGATGCCGTCGTTCCGGCTCCTTTGTCTTTGATATAGGGAAGCATCAGTGTAGCGGCCTCCTTAATCATCGGAACAACGGCGGCTTGCGAGAGAAGTTGGTAAGCCTGCGTATCCGACACCACCAGCTTGTAGCTGTCCGGAAATCCCATCAGCCGCGCACACTCGCGCGGCGTGAGGCGGCGCGGATTTTTGTTCTTTCCCCGGCTGATCAAAATTTCCGAGCCATCCTTGTGATAGCGCGCTGACAGCGTGCGTGTGACATCGTCTTTGCCGACGAGGCCGAAGCCGAAGCCGTTGCCTGCGAGGCGGTGCTTTTCTGCATAGGCTTGCAGATAGGCCCACAGGTGGTCGGAGAGAACGTACTTGTCTGAGACTTTTGCTTTGGGGCCTGCGGTGTAATGGGCTTCGGGGTCTTCGGTGCCGTTTTCAGGATGCAGGATGTCGCGCAGCCGCTTGAGTCCCTTTGGTTGCAGTTGCAGTGCGTTCCAGTCGAAACCGGTTGCCTCGCGGAAACCGGCAATCAATATTCGTTCGCGGTGCTGGGGCACGAAGTGCTGGCCGTCGATGACGCGCACGCTGATGTGATAGCCGAGTTCTTCGGTGAGCGTGCGTTTCATGATTTCAAACGTGCGGCCCTTGTCGTGCGATTGCAGGTTCTTGACGTTCTCCAGCAAAAACGCTTTGGGCTGCTTGGCTTCGATGATGCGTGCGACGTCGAAGAAGAGCGTGCCTTGTGTGAGGTCGGCGAAGCCGTGGTCGAGGCCGAGGGAATTTTTCTTCGATACGCCTGCTATCGAGAACGGCTGGCACGGAAAGCCCGCGAGCAGCACGTCGTGATCGGGTACGCTGTGCGCGTCGATCTGGGTGATGTCGCCGTGAATCGCGTGGCCGTCGGGAAAATTGGCGGCGTAGGTTTTTTGCGAGTGCGTATCCCACTCGCTGGTGAAGACGCATTTGCCGCCCGATGCTTCAAAGCCCAAACGGATGCCGCCGATGCCGGCGAACAAGTCGATGAAGGTGAAGTCGGCGTTGCGCGTGTCGGTGACCAGTGGGAACAGCATTTGCCGCAACGCGACAGCCAAATACACCGGCGGCTCGTTTTGCCGGGCCAGCCAGCGCTGCACGGTACGCGAATCAACGTTCAGGTGTTGCGCGATCTGGGCTTGCGTGAAGCGCTTGCGGGCGAGCGCGAGGTAGTCATGCACCGTTTCGACGGTGGCGGGGTCTGGGGTGTGAAGAGTGTGAAATACGGTCGCCATGCTTTTCTCTGGGAGTTTTTTGCGACATTATGCTGTTTTTATTACCCATTCAAGCGTAATTTTCCGAATGAACCGATTGCCCGGAGAAGTCCGATCCATGCGCTTCTTCGAAAGAAGATAGCCAGAGAACCGCTACTGGAGCCATTCTTATGGCGATGGTTAATCGCACTTCCAAGACCGGCAACCCGCATCTGACCGGTTTATCGGAAAAACGCCCGCAGTTGACGAAAAACGCCCGCGATTGCCGATTCCTTACGAAAAACGCCTGCACCCTACCTATGGCTGATTACCGGCCTACCCCGCGCCGTGGTCCGCGCCGCCCAGCAAAAGCGCGGCACCCTTCTCAGCAATCATGTACGTCGCCGCATTGGTGTTGGCCGAAATCAGCGTCGGCATGACCGATGCATCGATCACGCGCAGGCGTTCGGTGCCGCGCACACGCAGCGCGGGGTCTATCACCGCACGCTCGTCACTGCCCATGCGGCAGGTACCGGCCGGGTGGAACACGGTGCCGCCCCGCGTGAGGGCAAATTGCTCCAGCGCCGCTTTGTCTCCGGGCATGGTCTCCGCGTCCCACAAATCGCGAAACGCCGGTTGCCGGTAAATTTCCCTGAGCATCTCCAGCCCCGCGACGATGACCTTGCGGTCATGCGGCTCCTTGAAATAGCCGGGCTCAATGCGCGCCTGCTCAAATGGATCGGTCGAGCGGATTGCCAGCCGGCCACGCGAATCGGGCCGGCATTGGCAGGCTGACGCGCTAAAGCCCGAGTAACTGTGGAGCGGGTCGCCCGGCTTGTCGACTGACAAGGGCATGACGTTGAACTGTATGTCGGCGCGGCCATCGCGTGCGTGCAGTGTGCGTGCGAAGCCGCCGACCTGCCCGGCGCCCACCGTGAGCGGGCCACGATTTTGCAGCAGCCACTGCAGGCCCATCTTGGCCAGCTCGACCGGGTTGCGCACCTGATCGTTGAGCGACATCTTTTTCTTGAGCCGCACGATCACACGCGCCTGATAGTGGTCTTGCAGGTTTTCGCCCACCTCGGGCGCGTCCGCAACAACCGGGATGCCGTGCTGTTGCAGCAACGCTGCCGGCCCGACGCCCGACAGTTGCAGCACCTGCGGTGACTGTAGTGCGCCTGCCGCGAGAATCACCTCGCGTTCGGCGCGCGCCTGCTGGACTGCGCCATCCGTGATCCATTCGACACCAGCCGCCGTCGTGCCTTCAAACAGCACGCGCGAGACTTGTGCATGCATGACCAGATGCAGATTGGGCCGAGCCCGCGCCGGCTTCAGGAAGCAGCCCGCGGCTGACGAGCGCCAGCCGTCCTTGATGGTGAGCTGGTAGGCGCCCACGCCGTAATCGGTTGCGCCATTGAAGTCGGCATTGCGCGGCAGGCCAAATTGCTGGCCTGCTTCGAGCCAGGTGGCGCAGTAGGGGTGGTCGTTGCGCAGATCGGATACGCCTAACTCACCCACGCCGCCGTGATAGGCGCTCTCGCCGCCTTCATAATTTTCCGAGCGCTTGAAGTAAGGCAGCGCTGACGCATAGTCCCAGCCGGTGGCGCCGGCCTTGACCCAATCGGCGTAGTCCTCTTTCTGCCCGCGAATGTAGATCAGCCCATTGATCGACGATGATCCGCCGAGCACGCGGCCGCGCGGCCAATTGATGTTGCGGCTGCCGGTGATCTCCTCAGGCTCGGTGGCGAACTGCCGGCTCACGCGCGGATCAACCATGGTCTTGAAGTAACCCACCGGCAGGTGGATCCAGAAGCTGCGGTCCGGCCCGCCGGCCTCCAGCAGCAGCACCTGATGGCCGGCTGCGGTGAGCCGATGGGCCAGCAGGCACCCTGCCGAACCGGCACCGGCGATGATGTAGTCGTAAGTCTTGGCTGCCATCAGTGCGGTGCTCGCACGGTTGGCCCGCGCTCAGCCCTTCACGGTGTCGAGGAACAGCTTGGCATCGAAGTAAGTGGCGGCCGGCACCGGGTTTTGAATGTTGCCAAAGCGCACGAAGAAATCCGTTACCTGCTGTTGCCAGCGCGTCGCCGTACCATCCGCATAGAGCTTGCGCCACTCGGCGGACGAGTAATAGCGCGAGGCCTTGAACTGCTCCTGCAGGTCGCCCAGCGGCACCTGGGCGTAGTTGTTCTTCTGGATGATGGGCAGGATCTCGGCTGAATTTTTCATCAGGTCATCGTTGGATGCGGCCCAGGCGCGCACTACACGCGCGCAGACTTCCCGGTTTTTTTCGTAGTAGTCGGTACGCGCTGCCCAGCCACCGACAATGGCTGCCTTGGGAAAATATGCGGAGGCGTCGACCAGCATCCTGGCGCCCGGCAGCTTGTCGCGCACGGTGATGTTGAACGGCACCCACAGCGCCACCGCCGGCACTGCGCCAGAGATGAACGAAGCGACCGCAGTGGGCATGCCCTGATTCACCAACTCAATGTCTTTGACCGGGTCGATGTTGTTGGCGCGCAGCGCGGTGTCAAGGAACACATGGGCCGTGGTGCCGGCCGTGGTGGAGATTTTCTTGCCCTTCAAGTCAGCCCAGCTCTTGATGCCCTGGTCTTCGCGAACCCAGAGCTGTGCCGTGGCGAATTCAACGTTGTTGAGCAAAAACACCTTGCCCTGGCCGCGCGCCGGGAAGTTCGAGAGCACCGCGCCGGTCGAGAGCATGTCGAGGCTGCCGCCGATCATGGCGTTGAACAGTTCAAGCCCGGTGCTGAACATGGTGGTTTCAAGTTCGAGATTTTCTTTGGCCCAGTGGCCGCGGTGCATGCCGTTCCAGATTTGCCCATTGACAGCCAGTGTGTTGACGTAGCCCACGCGCAGCTTGGTGCGCTGCTGCGCAATCGCCGGGAAGCCGGTGAGGGCAAGGGCAGCGGCACTGCCGGCGGTTTTCAGGACTGTTCTGCGGGTGGCGCGAGGCGTGTTTGCGGGTACGGTTTTCATGGTGTCTCCTCCTGTTGTTCAATCAAGATTGCGGACCGGGTTGGGGCTCGATTGCCGTTGTTGCGCTGCGTACTCTTTCATGACCAAATCGCGGATGTGCGATCGCAATTCGCCAAATGCCGGCTGCTCGTGCAGGCGCTCATCACGTGGATAAGCAAATGGCACGTCAATGATGGTGCGTATCCTCGACGGCCGTGCGGTGACCACGATGATCCGGGAAGACAGGTAGATCGCCTCCTCCACCGAATGGGTGATCAGCATGACTGTCTTGCCTTCGGCGGCCAGCACTTCGAGGAGCAGGTCTTGCATGTTCGAGCGGGTTTGCGCGTCGAGGGCACCAAACGGTTCGTCCATCAACAAAAATTGCGGCTTGACCGCGTAGGCCCGTGCAATCGCGAGGCGCTGGCGCATGCCGCCCGACAGGGTCTTTGGGTAAGCCTTGGCAAAGTCGGCAAGGCCCATCAGTGCCATGTAGCGCTGGATGATGCCGGCCTTCTCATCCAAGCCTGCTTTGTTGGCGGCAAGATTGAGACCGAAGGCGATGTTCTGCTCAACCGTCAGCCAGGGGAACACGCCGTATTCCTGAAAGATCACACCGCGCTCGGGGCCGGGGCCGCCGACCGGCTTGCCGTCGAGCAGTACGGTGCCGGTGCTGGGTTGGACGAAGCCGGCCACGATATTCATCATCGTGGTCTTGCCGCAGCCTGATGGCCCGATGATTGAGACAAACTCCCGGTCTGCGATCGAGAATGAAACGTCTTCCACTACCTTGAGCGGGCCGTGTGCGGTCTCGAAGGTGACCGATACGTGGTCAAAGCCGATGCGCGGGATGGCGGAACTCATGATTCGATCCGGTCTTGCCACGCCACCAGGCGCCGGCTCACCGCGCGCAGTGCAAGGTCCATCGCCAGGGCGATGAAGCCGATGCAGATGATGCCAACGTAAATGATGTCGAGCTGAAAAAATGATCCGGCGTTCTGGATCAGCGCGCCCAGCCCTTGCTGTGCGGCGACCAGTTCCGAAGCCACCAGGGTCGCCCACGCCACACCCAGTGACACGCGCAGTGCAGTCAGGATGTGCGGCACCGCAAGCGGAATGATGACCTTGCGAAAAATCTCCAGGTCGGTTGCGCCGAGGGTGCGCGCGACGCGCACGAAGATCGGGCTGATCTGGGCAATGCCTTCGTACATCACGATCACCCCAGCAAAAAACGAGGCGTAAAACAGAATGATGACCTTGGCCGGCTCGCCAATGCCGAAATACACCACCACCAGCGGGATGAGCGCAATCGGCGGCAGGGCGCGGAAAAAATTGATCAAAGGGTCAACGAAGGTGCGCACGTCGCGGTACCAGCCGAGCAGGAAGCCGACCGGCACCGCCAGCAGCGTGCCCAGGGCGACGCCGAGAAATACGCGTTGCGTCGACATCCAGATGTCCTTGGGCAGGCGCCCGTCAATCAGCAGCTCCCAGAATCGCGCGGCGACCTGGTGCGGTGCCGGCATCAACGATGCGTTGACCAGCCCCGACAGCGCGATGCCGTACCAGGCCAAGACCAGCAGCAGCCAGGGGGCGAGGATCAGTGTGGCGCGACGCAATGTGCCGGTTCTCCGATGTGCTGCGTGACTGGTCACGCTGACGATTCAAATGGTACTATAGATAGAACCTTTAGCACAAGCAGTCACAGACCACATGCACGCCCTGTTTCGAGACAGCCCGGTGCCGCGCTATGCGCAGCTCGCCGGCCTGCTGCGCCAGCGGGTCGCGCGCGGCGTGTGGCCGTTGGGGCACAAGTTGCCTTCGCTTGACGAACTCGTCGCCGAGTTTGGGGTGGCGCGCGTCACGGTGCGGCAGGCGGTCGATCTGTTGGCGCGCGAAGGGCTGCTCTCGCCCCAGCAAGGACGCGGCACTTTTGTCACCGGGCAACCGGCGCAAGACCGCTGGTTGCGCCTGGAGACTTCGTTACGCGACCTCGCCGACGTCTACCGCGACGACAAACCCAAGCTCACGCTGCTTGAAGAAGCTTCAGCCCTGCCGGTGTTGCAGGCGCAAGACGGCAAGCCGGCGGCGCGCTACCACTTCA
>JANNCZ010000485.1:0-5251 GCA_031387185.1 Burkholderiales bacterium | reverse complement strand
GAAAATCATGCCGGCCGGGCAGACGCCGGCGAGATAAATCGCGTCGTGCCCCGCCCCGCTGACCAGTTCCATGTGCGGGTAACCGAGGCGTTCGGCTGCGGCGCGCACTGCCTCTTTGCACGCGGATGCGAACGGCGTCGGAGGGTAATACACGGTCGCAGTGACTTCGAGTTCCAGCCTGCGCGCGGCGCACACGTCACCCGCCACCTTGCGAAACTGCGCGACCAGGCCATCGAGCAATTCAGTGGTGGGCGCGCGCAAGTCCACGCTGAAATGCACGGTGCCGGGAATCACGTTGCGTGAGTTGGGCTCGACGCGCATGTGGCCAACGGTGCCGCGCGTTGCCGGGTGGGCGCGCCCGATCGCATCAATCGCCTCGATGATTTTGACTGCGCCTTGCAGGGCGTCGCGGCGCAGGTCCATTGGTGTTGGCCCGGCGTGCGCCTCCATGCCGGTGATCTTCACATCATACCAGCGCTGGCCGAGGCCACCGCTGACGACACCGATCACTTTGTCTGCATTCTCCAGCACCGGGCCTTGCTCGATGTGGGCTTCGAAGTAGGCCGCCACCGGGTGCGTGTGGTGGCTGCACTCGGCTGCCCCGGCGTAGCCGATGGCATCGAGCGCCGCGCCCATCGTGACGCCGTCCACATCGGCCTGCGCGCGCGCATGTTCGACCGTGAAGGCGCCGGCGAACACACCTGAGCCCTCCATCACCGGGGTGAAGCGCGAGCCTTCTTCGTTGGTCCACACCGCGACTTCAATCGGGCGTCTGGTTTTGATGCCGTAGTCGTCGAGCGTGCGGCACACTTCGAGCGCGGCCATCACGCCGTAGCAGCCGTCGAAGCGCCCGCCTGACGGTTGCGTATCGAGATGGCTGCCGCTCATCACGGGTGCGGCCGCTTCACCGGATGCGGTCTCTGCGGTTTCCGCGGTTGCCTCTCCCGCGCGCCGCGCGAAGATGTTGCCCATCTGGTCAATCGTGATCGCCAGATTCTGCGCCTTGCACCACGCCACAAACTGGTCGCGCCCGGCTTTGTCTTCTTGCGTCAGGGCAATACGCTTGACGCCGCCCTTGGGTGTGGCACCAATTTTGGCCATTTCCATGAGGGACGCCCACAGGCGTTCCCCGTTGACGGTAAGGGTGTGCGGGTCGAATGCGCGATTCATCAGCGGCTCCAGCGAAAATCGAGAGTGAAGCGCGACTATAAAACGAAACGGGCCGCATCACTGCGGCCCGCTCTAGTTTGATTGTTGATTGCGCTGCTTTAACAAGCGCAGACTCTCTCGATGCAGCGTAACCGGTGCTTCAATGACTGACTCTCCGTCTCAGGCCGTGCGCCCTTTGCTGCCGGTGATCGCCTCAATGCGCACACCGAGCGCTTCGGCTTCGGCTTTCGAGGGCAAACCACCGATGCGCACTTCATAGACGCGCTTCTCGGCGCTGCCCGCCGGGAAAATTTCCGCCGCGTAGCCTGCGGTGCGCAACTGGTCATACACCTTGAGCGCGGCGCCTTGATCAGCGTTCGATGCGGCCACCACCTTGAACTTGCCGCCCTTGCGTGCGGCGCCCTGGCCCGCCGCGATTTCAGTTTCAGCGGCCCACACCTTCAGTTGGTTCGCGTCCACTGCGGCCAAGGTGGGGGCTGGTTTGCTGCGGTCAGCCTTGCCGTCGGCAGTCTTGGGCGCGATGTAAAACTGCAAGGCTTGATCCATCGCCACCGGGGCATCGGTCTCGCGCTGCACCGAAATCTTGCCTTCGATCAGGCACACGATATCGCGGTCACCTGACGATTTGCCCCAGAGGTCGGTGCCGCGAATACCGGCTGTGACCGTGGCGACCCGAATATCGATCTGGCGGCGGCTGGCGAGCTTGGCTTTGGCATCGGTGGTGAAGCGGAAGGCGCCGCGCGCCACATCGAGCACGCCTTGCAGGAAGACTGATTTGTTCTCCTGCGATTGCCCCAGCTTGTCGAGTGACAACAGCGCGTTTTCACCGAGCTTGACCTGGCTACCCTCAGCCAGGCGCAGCAGCACGCGCGAGTTGGTGCCAGTAGACAATTTGTCCGATTCCTTCAGTTCCATGCCGGCCGCGAGCGGCAGCTTGGTACCGCCACGCTCTACCCAGGCAGGCATTTGCACGCCTTCGACGACAGCAGTGGGAGCGGCAGCGACAGACAACGGCGCCAGTGCGGTGGTGCAAACCATAGCCAGGGCAAAGTGCACAGTGAGTTGATTGAGTTTCATAGGATGTTCCTTAGAAGTGAGCAATGCGAAATGCGGCGGTCAAAAAGGCTTGAAAGGCTTGAAGGGCTTGAAAGGCTTGAAAGGCTTGAAGTCAAACTTGAAGTCAAGCTTGAAGTCTTGATATGGGCTATTACGCATGGCAGGCACCGGTTGGATGTGCCCAATTGTGTGATATTGGTCACACCTGTGCCGCGCTTGCCCGAAAGAATGGCCGGGATCGCGTCAATGGCGTGACATTGTCGCGTGGCAGAAGTGCAGTGCCGGTGTACCATCGCCAGCTTGTTGACCGCTTGAATCGTGCGCGCGTCAGTCTGCCGGATGATGATCCGCGTCAACGTTGGAGGCCGCCATGCGCTACCCTTTTTCCGTCAATTCGATTGTGCGTTTCTGGAGAGGTTGCTGGATAGTACCGGTGGCCGCAGCAATTGGCTTTTACGGCTCGGCCGGCACTTTCGCTGCCACCATCGAAGTCACCGTGCATGACGCGGCTGGCGCGCCGGTCGAAGACGCCGTGATTTCGCTGGTACGCGCGGGTGCGGCAGGCACCACAGGTACGGTGGGCACGGCGGGTGCAGCCACCCCCAAACCCGCTATACCGCCCGTGATGGATCAGCGCAACCAGCAGTACGTACCCTACGTGCTGCCGGTGCGCACCGGCACTACGGTGAAATTCCCCAACAACGACAACATCCAGCACAACGTCTATTCGTTCTCGCCTGCCAAGACCTTCGAGCTCAAGCTGTTCGGGCGCAGCACCACGCCCGAAGTGGTGTTTGACAAGGCAGGCATTGCCGTCCTCGGCTGCAATATCCACGACTGGATGCTGGGCTTCGTGGTCGTGCTCGACACGCCTTACTTCGGCAAATCTGCGCGCAACGGTACCGTCACGCTGCGTGACCTGCCGGCCGGCGAGTACACCGTCAACGTATGGCAGCCCAACATGCAGGACGATGACAAGCCGGTCCAAAAAGTCACGCTGGGCGCCGACGACAACGGCAAGGCCAGCTTCAAAGTCAAAGCGCTCAAGCCGGACCGCCGCAAGCCGACGCCATCGAATCCGTTTTACAACAGCTCTGGTGGTGCGTAGTGCATAGCGCGCAGATGCACTATGCCCGAATCTGCTGAGGCATCCTGGACTCTGGTAACCGGCGTTACCGCCGTAACCTCACGACCGCAGCAACCGGTGGGCCGCGATGAAATTTGACACTCTGCAAAGCCGCATCGCGCTGCTGTTCGTGGCGGCGCTGGTGCTGCTGCAAATTGCCGTATTCGTCACCGTGGACTGGGCGATCACCACGATTGCGCGTGACAACCTGCGCACCGAGCTCGACACTGACATGCGCGTGTTTCACCGTATCAACGATGTGCGCACGCAGCAGATGACCGATGTGGTGCGTGTACTGTCGGCTGATTTTGGCTTTCGTCAAGCTGTGGCGACACAGGATCACAACACCGTACTCTCGGCCCTGGTCAACCAGAGCCGCCGTGTCGGTGCCGACCTCATGATGATGATGACGCCACAGGGCGTGGTGTTCGCCAATACCGGCGGCCCGCCCGGCGAAGCCTTCAATCACCCTGACCTCATGCTGCTGGCCGAAACCCGTGGCCTCGCACACGACATCGTCGCGCTCGGCAAAGGCACCTACCGCATGACGGTGATCCCGGTGCTGGCGCCCTTGCCGATCGCCTACCTCGCGGTCGGCATGTCGGTGGACGACAACTGGGCCGCGCGCCTCACGCGCGAGGGGCAGTTCAACATCAGCTTCCTCGCCGAGGAAGACCAGCAGTGGCGCGTAATTGGCTCGTCGCGCCCGCCGGCCTTTGCCTTTGGCCTGCCCGGTCTCCTACAGGGGCGGCGCCCCGATGCAGCGCGTCCGTTTGAATTGAATACGGCCGATGGCGTATGGGAAAGCGTCTTCGTCCCGCTGTCGGACGATCTATCGCCGCGGCCAGTGGCAGCGCTTTTGCAGCGCTCACTCGACGAAAACTTGAAGTCATTTCAGTTTCCGCGCATGGTGCTGCTCGCGGTGATGCTCGGCAGCGTGCTGCTGTTTGCGATTGGCGCAGTGATACTCGCTCGCAGCCTGACACGGCCGCTCGACACCATGACCCGCGTGGCTGCGCTGGTCGCGCGCGGCGACTATGCGCAGCGTGTGCCTGCCACCGGCATCCGCGAGCTGGCCGATCTGGGACGTGCCTTCAACCGCATGGCAGCGAGCCTGGCGGCCTCCACCGTGTCGCGCAGCTATGTCGAGAATATTTTGCAGTCGATGAATGAAGCCTTGATCGTCACCGACGCCGAAGGCCGCATCGAGACCGCCAACGGCGCGGCGCAGGCGCTATTCGGCTATAGCGGAGAGGAATTGGCGGGCAAGCTGGCGAGCGATCTGTTCGCCGAGACCTCGGTCAATCTTTCGCGCCAGGCTGCTGAAGCCGCGACCGGCGGCACACAGGTGCGCCACGTCGTGCGCCGCGATGGCAGCACGGTGCCGGTCGAAGTCGCACAATCAACGTTGAGCGGCGATGCAGATGGCCCGGCCGGCCGCATCTTTCTGCTCACGGATTTGTCGCGGATCCGCAATTTTCAGACCTACGGCCAACGGCGCCAGGTCACGCCGCGCTGAGGGCGCGGCACTGCGCAGCGTCTCATAGGCGAGGCGGCGGCGGGGGTAGCTGCGAGGGAAGCGCCCGCTATAATTTTGGGTTCGCCGCAAGATCGAGGCCGCAGCGTCTTGATCTCTTGCGCATTGCGGCGCGGGCGCGATCTGCGCTTCGCGCGCGCTGCGGCGACCTCTCCTTTTTTGACTGAACCCATGCAAGAAAAATACAACCCCGCCGAGGTCGAACGCCAGGCGCAAGCCCACTGGACTGCCATCGACGCCTACAAGGCAGTCGAGAATGACCCGCGCTTTCCCAAGGGCAAGTATTACGCCTGCTCGATGCTGCCCTACCCTTCGGGCAAGCTGCACATGGGCCACGTGCGCAACTACACCATCAACGACGT
>JANNCZ010000477.1:0-3294 GCA_031387185.1 Burkholderiales bacterium | reverse complement strand
GTTGTGCGCTTCCTTGCCATAATGCGTCATGAGCGGGACCGATCCCTCAGCGAACACCTCCGTTGCGCCAGCCGATCCGGTTGATTTGCTGGTTATCGGCGGCGGTATCAACGGTTGCGGCATCGCGCGCGATGCTGCCGGGCGCGGTTTGTCGGTCATGCTGGTCGAGCAGGACGATCTCGCGTCCGCCACCAGCCAGTGGAGCAGCAAGCTGATCCACGGTGGCCTGCGTTATCTTGAGCACTACGAATTTCGTCTGGTTGCCGAGTCGCTCGCCGAGCGCGAGGTGCTGCTGCGCGCCGCGCCGCATTTGATTCAACCGCTGGAGTTTGTGATCCCGCACGAGCCGCATCAAAGGCCGCGCTGGATGATCCGTGCCGGGCTTTATCTTTACGACTTTCTGGGCGGAAAAAAGACTGTGCCTGCCTCGCGAAGCGTTGTGCTGCAAGGCTCGCAGAAGGGTGCCGGCCTGCGAACCGCTTACACCAAAGGTTTCAGCTACTTCGATGCGCGTGCAGATGACGCGCGCCTGACCATTCTCAACGCGCGCGGCGCGGCTGATCGCGGCGCGGTGATTGCGCCGTTCACGCGCTTTGTGAGTGCCGAAGTGAGCGCCTCGGTAAGTGCCGGCGTGAGCACTGGCGCACCCACTGATGTGCGCGGCGGCGTGGCGGATCAGGCATCCACCGCAGCACCCGCATGGTGGGAGGTGGCCTTGCAGGATGTGATCACGCAGCGTGAAACCGTGCAGCGCGCACGCGCCATCGTCAATGCCGCCGGGCCGTGGGTGATGCGCGTCCAAGGTGGTATCAAGGGCCTTGCGCCATCACGCGAACGCGTCAAGCATGTGAAGGGCAGCCATATCGTGGTGCCGCGCGTGCACAGCGAGGAGCACGCCTATTTGTTGCAAAACCGTGACGGCCGCATCGTGTTTGTGATTCCGTTTCATGGCCAATTCACGCTGATCGGCACCACCGACATCCCGGTCGAAGCGTGGGAGGCCCCGGCGATTTCGGAAAACGAAACAGCGTATCTGTGCAAGATCGCCAGCGAATATTTGGCCCAGCCCATCACGCCGCAAGACGTGCTGTGGAGCTACAGCGGCGTGCGCCCGCTCTACGACGATGGTCAGGCCAATGCGTCGGCGATCACACGCGACTATGTGCTCAAGCTCGACACCGCAGCGGGCGCGCCGCTGCTGAACGTGTTTGGCGGCAAGCTCACCACCTACCGCAAACTCGCCGAGCACGCGCTCGACAAACTTGCGCCGCATTTCCCGGCGCTGCGCACCGCGAGCGGTGTGCCGTGGACCCACGCCGTGCCGCTGCCGGGTGGTGATATCGAAGGCGGTCTAGCCGAATTTGCCGCAACCCTGGGCCGCAGCTATCCCTGGCTGCCACCCGATCACCTGTACGGCATCGCGAAACGTCACGGCACGCTTGCGCTAGACTGGCTGGATGGCGCAAAAAGTCTGTCTGATCTGGGCGAGCATTTCGGTGCGGGGCTGTATGCTGCCGAGGTCAATCACATGGTCGCTACTGAATGGGCGGGCTGTGCGCCGCGCGCCACACCGCAGCAGCGCATAGCGGCGGCGGCTGGCATACTGATGCGCCGGAGCAAATGCGGCCTGTTCATGAATTCACAGCAAACTGAACGCTTCACCGATACACTTCACTCGCGATGAAACCGGTCACTCAAATCAGCGCTGCGCAATTCAAGCGCCTCAAAGGGGTCTTTACCGATGTTGACGACACGCTTACCAGTGCCGGGCATCTAAGCGCCGCTTCTTATGGCAGCCTGCAAGCCTTGGTGGATGCGGGTCTGCGTGTGGTGCCCGTTACCGGAGGGCCGGCTGGCTGGTGCGATCACATGGCGCGCGCCTGGGGGGTGGATGCCGTCATCGGCGAAGGCGGCGCTTTCTACTTTCATCGTGAGCGCACAACCGGCAAGCTGCTCAAGCGCTTCTGGTACGACGAGGAGGAGAAGCGCAGCCGCCGCCAGATGATGAAGGGCGCGCGCGAGGCCTTGCTCAGCGACTTGCCGGGCGTGCGTTTGTCATCAGACCAGGGCTACCGCGAACTTGATCTCGCCATTGAGCTGAGCAACGTGCGCGGCACGCCGCTTGCGCAGGATCTGCACGATCACATCATGGCCGTCCTGCAGCGGCGTGGCATGACCACCAAAAAAAGTTCGATCCACATCAACGCCTATTTCGGCGACTACGACAAACTGTCGATGGCCAAGCTGATGGTCAAAGAGTTGTGGAGCGAGGAGCTCGACGCCACGCGCGATGAGTGGCTGTTTATCGGCGACTCGGTCAACGACGCAGGCATGTTCGAGTTTTTCCCTCTCGCCGTCGGCGTTGCCAACGTGCGCAAGGTGGCCGATCAACTGCCGAAGGCGCCGTCCTATGTGACGGCGGGTGAAGGTGGTGCCGGCTTTGCCGAAATGGTCAAGCTGCTGCTGGCGGCGCGCGGCAAATAGCTGTTCGAGTTGTTCGGGCGCCTTCGTTACGGCAGCGCGATCCCCGTCAACGCCTGGTAATAGCGGATCACCGCCCCATCGTCCTCCAGCGCGTGCCCGAGTGCCAACGCCGAGAGCAAGACCTGATGAGTCTGGCTGCCGACCGGCACCGGTGAGCGTAGCGATTTCGCCATGTCCATCGCCAGACCCACATCCTTGGTGAGGATCGGCATCGCGGCAGTCACGGTGCGGTCGCCGTCGATGATGCGTCTCATGCGGTCACCCGCCATCCAGCTCTGCCCGGAACTGGCCATCACCACGTCGTAAATCTTGTGCGGGTCAAGCCCGGCTTTGATGCCGAGTGCAAAGGCTTCGGCAGCGGCCGACAGATTGATGCCGGCCATCAGGTTGTTGACCAGTTTCATCTTGCCGCCGTCACCGGGCGTATGGCTTACGACGAAACGCTTGTCGCCCATCGCGGCGAGCACCGGCTCGCAGGTCTTGAGCACGCAGGCAGCGCCCGCCAGCATCATGCTGATGGTGCCGGCTGCAGCGCGCACCGGGCCGCCCGAAATCGGCGCGTCGAGCAGGTGCAGGCCGCGCGCGGCGAGCTCGGCCGCGATCGACGCGGTGTCAGCGGGCGCAATCGTCGAGCACATGATGACGATGCCGCCCTTGGGCAAGGTCTCGGCAATGCCGCTCGCGCCCAAGCATACGTCGCGTGTTTGCGCCGCATCGACCACCACGGTGATGACGATCTGCGCCTCGCGCGCAATCGCGGCGGCATGCTCGCGCACCTCGGCGCCGGCTTCAAGCGCGAGGCGGTTGCGC
>JANNCZ010000473.1:0-6510 GCA_031387185.1 Burkholderiales bacterium | reverse complement strand
GTAGATGTCGGCCAGCACCTGGCAAGGGTGGTACTCGTTGGTCAGACCATTGATCACCGGCACACGCGAGTGGGCGGCGAAGCGCTCGATGATATCCTGCTCAAAGGTGCGGATCATCACGATATCGACCATGCGGCTGATCACCTGCGCAGCGTCTTCGACCGGCTCGCCACGGCCCAACTGGGTATCGCGTGTGTTCAGATAAATCGCCGAGCCGCCCAGTTGCTGCATGCCGGCCTCAAATGAGAGGCGCGTGCGGGTCGAGCTCTTTTCGAAAATCATCGCCAGATGGCGATCGAACAGCGGGTGATAGGTCTTGAACGCTTTGAATTGCGCTTTGATATGACCGGCGCGCGCGAACAAATATTCGTGTTCGCTGCGTGACAAATCCTTGAACTGGAGAAAGTGTTTGGCGGCCATGATTGCACAGCGCGTGGGGTCATGCGACGAATCGGTACGCGCTTCTGAGGGGCTGGCTATGCGCGCCAAATTCAATATCTCCGAGGATATGTAGGGCGCGCAAGCGAATGCAGAAAGCGCTAGATTATAGTGCAATTGCTTTGGTCTCGTCGCGCATGCGCTTGGAACGCCTCGGCCTTTGCAAATCACTGAATTCAGTGTAGAATTCCATTGTTATTAAGTAAGTATTTAAAACAAAATAGCTCATTGAGGCAAAGTGCAGACGCGAAAGTTGCGTCAAATGCGGACTTTGTGCGCCGCAGCGTAAAAATGCGGTGTTTTCCGATTGGCATTTGCCGGTATTTGGGGCAAGCTTCGGGAATCGTGTGCGAATGAGATGTGGATTGATTGTTTGAACTTTTGACAGAAGGAAACTGACCATGGCCGCTGTACTGAATTTTCCGCACGTGACCAATCCCGCGCCGGGGGACGTTGACCCGCTCGAAACCCAGGAATGGGTCGAATCGCTTGAAGCCGTGATGCAACGCGAAGGCCCGCAACGCGCGCACTTCATTCTCGAAGCACTGATCGACAAGGCGCGCCGCAATGGCGCCTACCTGCCTTACAGCGCCAACACGGCGTACATCAACACCATCCCGACCCACCTCGAAGCCAAAAGCCCGGGCGATCACGCGTTGGAAGAGCGCATTCGTTCGATCACGCGCTGGAACGCGCTGGTGACGGTGGCGAAGGCCAACAAGGGTGAGGGCGACCTCGGTGGCCACATCGCGAGTTTTGCGTCAGTCGGCACCTTGTTCGGCATTGGCTTCAATCATTTCTGGCATGCGCCCACTGCGGAGCACGGCGGTGACCTGATTTATTTTCAGGGCCACTCGGCGCCCGGGATTTATGCGCGCGCGTATCTCGAAGGGCGCATCAACGAAGCGCAATTGCTCAACTTCCGCCGCGAGGTCGACGGCAAGGGCATCTCGTCCTATCCGCATCCATGGTTGATGCCTGATTTCTGGCAGTTCCCGACTGTGTCGATGGGCCTGGGACCTTTGCAGGCGATTTATCAGGCGCGCTTTCTCAAGTATCTGCACGCGCGGGGCATTGCCGACACCAGCAAACGCAAAGTGTGGGTATTCTGCGGCGACGGCGAAATGGATGAGCCGGAATCGCTTGGCGCGATTGGCCTTGCGGTGCGCGAAAAGCTCGACAACCTGATCTTCGTCGTCAACTGCAACCTGCAGCGCCTTGACGGCCCGGTGCGCGGCAACGGCAAGATCATCCAGGAACTCGAAGCCGATTTCCGCGGCACCGGCTGGAATGTGATCAAGCTGATCTGGGGCGCGTACTGGGATCCGCTGCTGGCGCGCGACACCACCGGCTTGTTGCACAAGCGCATGGAAGAAGCGGTAGATGGCGAATACCAGAACATGAAAGCGAACGATGGCGCCTATGTACGCGCGAATTTCTTCGGCAAGTATCCCGAACTGCTCGAAATGGTGTCGCGCATGTCGGACGACGATATCTGGCGCTTGAACCGCGGCGGCCATGACCCGCACAAGATTTATGCGGCCTACCACGCGGCGGTGAACCACAAGGGCCAGCCGACCGTGATCCTCGCCAAGACCATCAAGGGCTATGGTCTCGGCAAACAGGGGCAGGCGAAGAACCCGACCCACCAGTTGAAGAAGCTGGAGTTGGAGACCGTGCGCGACTTCCGCGACCGCTTCAACATCCCGGTGGCCGATGACAAACTGGCTGACTTGCCGTTCTACAAGCCGGACGAAAAAGACCCGATCATGCAGTACCTGCACGAGCGCCGCGCCGCGCTCGGCGGCTATCTGCCGCAGCGCCGCCCCAAGGCTGCCACTTCGCTTACCGCACCCGGCATCGACGCGTTTGATGCACAACTTAAAGCCTCGGGCGCGGGCCGCGAAATCTCGACCACCATGGCTTTTGTGCGCATCCTGACGCAACTGCTGCGCGATAAAAACATCGGCAAGTTCATCGTTCCGATCGTACCTGACGAGGCGCGCACCTTCGGCATGGAAGGCCTGTTCCGCCAGCTTGGCATCTACTCGGCCGAGGGGCAGAAGTACACACCGGTCGACAAAGACCAGGTCATGTATTACCGCGAAGACGCGGCCGGGCAAATTCTGGAAGAGGGCATCAACGAAGCCGGCGCCTTCAGCTCGTGGATGGCGGCGGCGACCTCGTATGCCAACTCGAACCAGATCATGATTCCGTTCTACATCTACTACTCGATGTTCGGGCTGCAGCGCATCGGTGATCTGGCGTGGGCCGCAGGCGATCTGCGCTCGCGCGGTTTTTTGCTCGGCGCCACGGCGGGCCGCACCACGCTCAACGGCGAAGGTCTGCAGCACGAAGACGGCCACTCGCATTTGATGAGCGCGACCATCCCCAATTGCGTCTCGTACGACCCGACTTACCAGTATGAACTCGCCGTCATCATGCAGCGCGGCTTGAAACGCATGGTCGAGCAGCAGGAAGATGTGTATTACTACATCACCCTGATGAACGAGAACTACGAACACCCTGAGATGCCGAAAGGGGCCGAGGCCGACATTCTCAAGGGCATGTACCTGTTCAAAAAAGGGGCTGGCAAACACAAGCATACGGTGCAGTTGCTCGGCTCCGGCACCATCTTCCGCGAGGTGGAGGCCGCTGCCGAATTGCTGGAGAAGGACTGGGGCGTGGGTGCTGACTTGTGGAGTTGCCCGTCGTTTACCGAGTTGCGCCGTGACGGCCTGGCCACCGAACGCTGGAACTTGCTGCATCCCACCGATAAGGCGAAAAAGTCGCACATCGAAGCGTCGCTTGAAAAACACGCCGGCCCGGTGATTGTTTCAACCGACTACATGAAGGCGTTCGGTGATGGCATTCGTGCGTTTCTGCCACGTGACCCGGGCGATTCGCGAGCCATAGGCAAGGTGCGCAATTGCAAAGTGCTCGGCACTGATGGTTTTGGCCGTTCCGACACGCGTGAAAAGCTGCGCCACTTCTTCGAAGTCAATCGCTACTTCGTCGCCATTGCCGCGTTGAAAGCGCTGGCGGAGGACGGTGCGATTGAAGCCAAAGTCGTGGCCGACGCCATCAAGAAATACGGCATCGACCCGGCCAAAAGCGACCCAACCACAGTGTGAACCTGAGCAAGACCATCCCGAACAGACATCGCAGAGGACTCTCATGGCAGTGAAAGAAGTTTTCGTACCCGACATCGGCGACTTCAAGGATGTGCCGATTATTGAAATCCTTGTCAAGGTGGGCGACGCGGTCAAAGCCGAGGACTCGCTGATCACGGTCGAATCCGACAAGGCGACGATGGAGATTCCTGCGCCATCGGCTGGTGTGATCAAGGAACTCAAGATCAAGATTGGTGATGTCGTCAACAGCGGCTCGTTGATCGCGATCATGGAGGAGGGCGCTGGCGCCGCCGCACCGGCGCAGCCGGGTGCACCGGCACCGGTGGCATCGCCCGCTCAGCCGCCTGCACCAACGGTTTTGGCGGCCATTCCTGCGCAAGCCGCTGCCACAGCGGCTCCTGGCGCCGTGGCAGCAGCAAATGTGGCCGCCGCTGCACCGGCCGTACCCACCGCCGCACTTGCCCCCGCGCCCGCCGCGCCGGGCGAGCGTCCGCATGCGTCGCCCTCGGTGCGCAAGTTTTCGCGTGAGCTGGGCGTCGACGTGATGCGCGTCACCGGCACCGGCCCCAAAGGCCGCATCCTCCACGAGGACGTGCAACAGTTTGTCAAACAGGTCATGTCGGGTGCAGTGGCCTCGGGTGCCACCGCTGCGGTGAGCAGCGCAGCCGGCAGTGGCACCGGCCTGCAACTCTTGCCATGGCCGAAGATCGACTTCTCCAAGTTCGGCGCGACCGAGTCAGTGCCGCTGTCGCGCATCAAGAAAATCTCCGGCCAGAATCTCGCGCGCAACTGGGCGATGATTCCGCATGTCACGCAGAACGACGAAGCCGACGTTACCGATCTCGAAGAATTCCGCAAGTCCACCAACGAGGCGATGGCCCTCAGTTCACAGACGAAAGGCGTCAAGCTCACCATGCTCGCCTTCATCATCAAGGCAAGTGTCGCGGCGCTGAAAAAATTCCCCGACTTCAATGCCTCGCTCGAAGGCGACAACCTGATTTTGAAAAAGTATTTCAACATCGGTTTCGCAGCGGACACGCCCAATGGCCTGATGGTGCCGGTGCTCAAGGGCGCAGACCAAAAAGGCATTCTGGCGATTGCCAAAGAGATGGGCGAGTTGTCGGCCCAGGCGCGTGAAGGCAAATTGAAACCGGCCGACATGCAGGGCGCGTGCTTCACCATTTCGTCGCTCGGCGGCATCGGCGGCACAGCGTTCACGCCGATCATCAACGCGCCGGAAGTGGCGATCCTCGGTGTGTCGAAATCGGCGATCAAGCCGGTGTGGGACGGCAAAGCGTTCGTGCCGCGCCTGATGCTGCCGATGTCGCTCTCCTACGACCACCGCGTGATCGATGGCGCAGCGGGTGCGCGCTTTGCAGCGCATCTGGGCGGCTTGCTCACCGACATGCGGCGCACGCTGCTCTGATGTGCGGACAGCGGGACATGCCGTCGTTGGTGTGTCCTGCAATCACGCCTGACTTAACGCATGCCTCGCGCTTGATTGCCACGTGATGCGCGCTGTCGCCAAACACACAACATGACCACCATCACCGTAGCCAAAAAAGGCGGCCGGATCGCCATTGCCTCCGACCGTCTTACCACCTTCGGCGACACGCGTTTGTCGTCGAAGTACGAAGCCAATCCGAAAATCTTCAAGGTCAAGGACACCTGGATCGGCATCGCCGGATCGAGTGCGCATCACCACGTGATCGAGCACGCGCTCAACAAAGTCGACAAGCCCGCGTTCGGCAGCAAGCCTGAAATTTTCGACACCATGCTGCGTCTGCATCCAATGTTGAAGGAGCACTTCTTCCTCAACACCAAGGAAGAAGACGATGATCCCTATGAGTCGTCGCAATACGTGCTGCTGATGGCCAACCCGTCCGGCATTTACGGCGTGTATTCGTATCGCGAAGTGTTCGCCTTCGATCGCTTCTGGGCGATTGGCTCGGGGCGCGCCTTCGCGCTCGGTGCGATGTACGCGGGTTGGGACAAGGCCAAGTCCGGGCGCGAAGTGGCGGAGCTGGGCGCCAACGCAGGCTGCGAGTTTGATAAAAATTCTTCGGGACCGATCGTGGTTCAAACGGCAGTTCACAAAATCAAGGCAAGGTAGAGCAAACATGAGCGCAATCGAAATCAAGGTGCCCGACATCGGCGACTTCAAGGACGTGCCGGTGATCGAAGTGCTGGTCAAGGTAGGCGACACCGTGACCAAGGAGCAATCGCTGATCACGGTGGAATCGGACAAGGCGACGATGGAGATTCCCTCGCCTGAGGCCGGTGTCATCACCAGCCTGTCGGTCAAGCTGGGCGATGTGATGAACACCGGTGTGGTGATCGGCATGATCGAGGTGGGTGGGGCGGCGCAGTCTGCAAGTGCTGCTGCCCCTGCCGCGTCGTCTGCCGCCGCGAAGGGCGCAGGCACTGGCGCAGCAGCTTCGACCGCGACCGGCGCGGCTGCTTCATCGGCATCTGCTTCCGTACCTGCCTCTGCCGCTGAAACCCGCTCCCAGAGCGACTCTTCAGCCACAATGGCCTCTACACCCGCTCCCACCAAGGCCTCTGGCCCGGTACCTCAGGGCGATATTCATGCCGAAGTCCTCGTGCTCGGTGCCGGCCCCGGCGGCTACACCGCAGCCTTCCGCGCCGCAGACCTCGGCAAAAAAGTCGTCCTCATCGAGCGCTACCCCACCTTGGGTGGCGTCTGCCTCAACGTCGGCTGCATCCCGTCCAAGGCGCTGCTGCACGCTGCCAAGGTCATCACCGAAGCCGAAGAAATGGAACACAACGGCGTCAGCTTCGGCAAAGCCAAAGTCGATATTGACAAGCTGCGCGGCTGGAAAGAGAACGTCATCGGCAAACTCACCAAGGGCCTCGGCTCAATGGCAAAAGGCCGCAAGGTCACGGTGGTCGAAGGCGCAGGCCAATTCACTTCGCC
>JANNCZ010000424.1:0-1930 GCA_031387185.1 Burkholderiales bacterium | reverse complement strand
GCGCTCGGTTGCCGTCTGTTCCAGGCGATCTGCGAATTGCCCGAGTATTACGTCACGCGCACCGAAGCTGCCGTGTTTGAAACACACCGCGATGCCATCGTGCAGGCTGCGGGAACGCGCAAGCAGTTGGTGGACTTGGGCGCGGGTGATTGCCAAAAGGCGGCCTGCTGGTTTCCGTTTCTCGACCCGGCCCGCTACGTCGCAGTCGATGTGGCGCGCGGCATTGTCGAAGCCGCGCTGGCCGAGTTTGCTGCCGAGGCACCGGACACAAAGTTCACCGGATTGATCGATGATTTCTCGACCACGCTCAATCTCGATGGTGTGTTGGGGCCGGAGCCGGTAACGTTTTTTTATCCCGGCTCGTCCATTGGCAACTTCACGCCGGCCGACGCGCAACACTTCCTCGCGCAGGTACAGCGCTACTGCGCGGTGGAGGGCAGCGGCCTGTTGATCGGCGTGGACTTGGTCAAAGACGAGACCACGCTGGTGGAAGCCTACGACGATGCGGCGGGCGTGACAGCGGCGTTCAACAAGAACGTGCTCAATCACATCAAGCACCTGACTGGCGCGGACATCGAGGTCCGCGCGTTCAGCCACGTCGGGCTGTTCAATCGGGACGAGAGCCGCATCGAGATGCATCTGCAGGCGCTGCGCGAGACGCGCATTGTCCTCGGCGGGCGCGAGCGCCTGTTCAAGACCGGCGAGCGCATTCACACCGAAAATTCATACAAGTACCAACCCGAAGCATTCATCGCGTTGCTCGGCAAGGCCGGTTTCGCGCATACGCGCTGGTGGACCGATGCGAAGCGGCACTTCGGGGTGTTTTATGCCAGCCCATGATGTGCACCTTACCGTGACTGCGGCGCTTTCACGCAGCGCCGGTTTGTGCCGCGCCAGCGTTGGCTGCATGTTGCTGCTTGTGCGGTTGTCGCTTGTGCGGTTGTCGCTTGTGCGGTTGTCGCTTGTGCGGTTGTCGCTTGTGCCGTTGCTGCTGATGCCGCGACGGCTCACACCGCTACTGCTCGCCGCGCTGTCGATATGCACGCTCAGCCATACTGCACACGCGCAAGACGCTGCTGAGCGCCCGCGCGGCACACCAGAGTTGATGCGCGCCCTCGCCAATGGCGGCTACGTGATTTACTTTCGCCACGGCCACACGCACTGGCAACAGAAGATCATCGAGAGCGCGATGCAGGCCGAGGGGCGGCACGACCTCGACAATTGCGCGACCCAGCGCAATCTCGATCAACTCGGGCGCGATGACGCCGCGAACATTCATGCGGCGCTTGGTGCGGCACGCATCCCGGTGGGCAAGGTACTCGGCAGTCTGTATTGCCGCCCGTCGGAATATGCCGGCCTCATCACCGGCAAGACCCCGGTGCGCACGCCGTGGCTGACTGGCCTCTCGACGCCGGAGACACTGGTCGAGATCAAGCGCGAAGTGGCGACGCCGCCGGCGGCGGGGACCAACACTTTCCTCGGCGGTCACGGTGACCGGCCTTTTGATCTCACCGGCCTGGTGATTCAGGAGGGCGATGCACTGGTGTTTGACCCGCGCAATCACGTGGCCAATGATCCGGGCAAGTTCAAACCAGTGGCGTGGATCAAGCCGGGAGAGTGGGTTCCGCTCGCCACTGCAGCTACTGCAGCCGGCACCAGCCCGGCACCACGCGGGTCCAGCGCGCAACCATTCACCGTGGGGACTGTGAGCATCAGTGGCGCAACCCATCACGATGCAGACAACGTGCGCGCGAGCTTGCCGCCATTGCGCGAGGGGCAAGCAGTGGATTCGGCGGCGCTGGCACGCACGCTGCAACTGGTGCGCGAGAATCCAGCCAAAAATCTTGAGCCTGCCTTTACGCCGGTCGCACAATCCGGCACCGCCAATGCAAATATAGCCGTGGGCGATACCAAGCCTTGGTCACTCAAT
>JANNCZ010000410.1:0-3632 GCA_031387185.1 Burkholderiales bacterium | reverse complement strand
GCCGACCTGCTGTTTGTCGAAAGCCCGGAGAGCGTCGAAGAAATGCAGCGCATTGGCAAGACCTTTGACCTGCCGCTGGTGGCCAACATGGTCGAAGGCGGGCGCACGCCGGTGTTGTCAGCGGCAGAACTCGAAGCCATCGGTTATGGCCTCGCAATCTACCCGGCGCTGGGTTTTCTCGCCGCGACCCATGCGATGGAAGCCGCGCTCACCGGCCTCAAAGAGAAGGGCTCCAGCGTACCGCCGGCCGCGCCGCTCTACAACTTTCAGGCGATGAGCAAGCTGATGGGTTTTGATGAAGTGAGTGCCTTTGACAAGAAGTATCGCGACGCTTGAGCGCGTTCACCAGCATTCACCAACCCGCCAGCACAGAGTCAATAGTCAGACGGTAAGCAGCCTAAGAGCCGCTTGTACCAACGGTCTTCGGCTATCCCGCTCAGGCGCTGCCCCACACCTCATCGGCCACTTCCACGCACAGCGCGAGTTTGCGCTTCTGGTCGTCCTCGCTCATCACGTTGCCGTGGTGCGTGCTGGAGAAGCCGCACTGCGGGCTGATGCAGAGGTTTTCTTTCGGGATGAATTTGGCGGCCTCGTCGATGCGGCGCTTGAGTTCGTCCTTCGATTCGAGCTTGGGCAGCTTGGAGCTGATGAGACCCAGCACCACACGCTTGCCCTTGGGGACAAAACGCAGGGGTTCGAAGCCGCCCGAGCGTTCATCGTCATACTCGAGGAAGAAGGCATTGACGTTCAGTCGCCCAAACACCGTGTCGGCCACCGAGTCGTAACCGCCACTGGCCATCCAGGTGCTCTTGAAATTTCCGCGGCAGGTATGGATTGCGACCGTCGCGTCGGCGGGCAAACCCTTGATCGCCATATTGGTTGCTTCCGTATACATGGCAATGGTCTTGTCCGGGTCATCGCCCTTGGATTTGAACTGGTCGCGCACCTTCGGGTCGCCCATCATGGCGACCGTGGTGTCGTCAATCTGGAAGTAACGGCAGCCGGCTGCGTACATGGCCATCATTTCCTGGTTGTAGGCCGTGGTGAGGTCGGCCCAGAACAGGTCGAGGTCGGGGTAGGTCTTGTGCAGCGAATCACGTTCGCCACGCGCATGCAGCATGCCCGGCGCGGGCATCGAAAACTTCGGCGTCTTGCTGGTCACCGACTTGAGGTAGGTGAAATGGTCGAGCATGTTGGGTTGGGTGCGGCGGATCGGCTCGGTGACAGCCATGATTGGCGGTTGCTCGTCTTTCTTGGTGCCGTGAAAATCCACTCCCCAGCTGCCTTCGGTAATATTGACACCGTCGAAGCCGCACAGGAAATCGACGTGCCACCAGTCGCGCCGCTGCTCGCCGTCGGTGATGCTGTCGAGGCCCGCTTCTTCCTGCAGCTTCACTACATGGTTGATCGACTGGTCTTCGGCGGCGCGCAATTGCTCGCGCGTGATCTGCTTGTTGGCGAACTGCTCGCGCGCGGCCTTGAGTTCAGGGGTGCGCAAGAGGCTGCCGACATGGTCTGCGCGAAACGGTTTGTTGCTCATACTCTTCTCCACGATGGGTTGCTGTTTGAGTGCTGCAAAGGGACGCTGCGGGCTTGAAATGGCGGGCAAAACTGGGGGGCGAAAGTAGCACACTCGGGCCGTGGGCGCAGCGGCATAGATCAAGCGCGTGCCATCTCACACAACTCACACCTTCGTCTGCGCCGGCGCGCGGCGGCGTTCACTCGCGAGCAAGTACAACCCCGATCCGATCAGCAGCGCAATGCCCGCCCAGGCCACGGCGTTGGGCACGTCGCCCCAGATGCCATAGCCGAGCACGAGCGCAAACAACAGGCCCGAGTAGCGGAACGGCGCCACCAGCGACATCTCGCCGTGGCGCATGCTGGTGATGATGAGGAAGTATCCGCCCGACAAGAACACCGAAGCGCCAGCCAGCAGCGCCAGTTCAAACCAGCCGAAGGCGCGCCAGCCTTCGAAGATGGACACCGCGCCCGACAACAGCGTGACCGCAATCGAGGTCGATAGCGTGATCAGGATCGACGGCACCTCGCTGCCGATGCGGCGCGTCATCAAGTCGCGCGCCGCGTGAAACAGCGTGCCAGCCAAACACACCAGCGCCCACAGGTTGAACCCTTCAGCGCGTGGCTGGATCACCAGCAGCACGCCGCCAAAGCCGGCCATGATGGCGAGCCAGCGTGCGAGTCCAACGCGGTCGCCCATGAACAGCACCGCGTACAAAATCATGAACAGGGGCGAGGCGAGGTTGATCGCGGTGGCATTTGCAATCGGCAAATGAAACAGCGAGGTGAGATAGAGCATGGTCGCGCAGGCATCGACGAATGAGCGCAGCACCACGCGGCGGCCAGTGATGGTGCGCAGCCGGGGCAGCACGCCCATCACGTGCGCGACGGCCAGCACCACCACGATCGACAACAGGCCGCGCACGCAGATCAGTTGCGCGGCCGGCATGGTCTGGCTCGCATATTTGACCAGCGCGTCATTGGCAATGAATAGCGCCATCGCCGCTGACATGCAGACGATGCCGAAGCGGTTCTCGGCTGCGGGACTGCGTGGCGCCGGGGAAACGCCGGAGGATTCGCTCATCACTGAAGGCTTTGCGACGTACGCTGAGGCGCCGAACGCTATTTGCCCGGCCGCGCAACCGGCAGATCACGCAGCAGCACCGCCAGATCGGCACCGTTGATGACACGCATCGATTCGCCAACCGCAAAGCGCTGCGCGTTCTCGGTGAGTGCGCCGACGCTGACATAGATGGTGTCGGCAGCTTCGCGTTTTTTCCGCAATGCCACGAGTTCTTCCAGTGGCCCGGTACCGTGACTTGCTGCCTTCCAGCGCTTGCCGCTCACCAGTGCCACGCGCCCGGCCTTGGTGATCTCGAAGTCGGCTGCCGGCAGGTCAAGGCGCGTCACGCCGTAACCATCGCGCGCGAAGGCCGCCTCCAGCGCGGCCGAAAAGTCCCGCCAGGCCAAGGCCTGCGCAGCGCCGAGCACGGCAGCTACACGCGCGGCACTGGGCCGCTGCAACTGCTTAAAGAGCGCCATAGCGGCGATGACAATGAACGGCCCGGTGCCGGTGTAGCCAAACAGGCGCCAATCCTCAGGCAGCAGCAGGCGCGCGAGCAAGCCAACGCCACCGGCAATCAACAGACTTACCCACCAGGGCGAGCGCAGCAGCAGCGCAAACAACGAGCGCTCGTGCATCTTGAATTTCATGTCCTGCTTTCCGCGTTAGCCTCAACCGGGCGCGGTTGTACCACATTGGCGATCTTGCCGATGTGTCTGTGACGCGCTGCCCGCGTTGGCTTGGCAGTAAGGCGCATGCTAGAGTCCTCTCGTCTGACAACCCGGAATGATCATGTGCCGTACGCTGGCTCCCACCAATGGTTCTGGAAGCATCAATTCAGAAAACCGCACCCACCAACGGTTTGCGGACGATTAGATTTGACAATTCAATGAAAACGGTCAAGCTTCCTTCCGGTGAAGCCGTCGCATCCCTTGGCCAGGGCACCTGGAACATCGGTGACCGCAGTGCCAGCCGCGCCGATGAAATAGCCGCCCTGCGCTGCGGCCTCGACCTCGGCTTGACTCTCATCGACACGGCCGAAATGTATGGC
>JANNCZ010000371.1:0-7517 GCA_031387185.1 Burkholderiales bacterium | reverse complement strand
TCATGACCACCAAGCAAAAAAAGGTTGCCGTCATCACTGGCGCCGCGCGCGGCATCGGCCTGGCCACCGCTGAAAAATTTCTTGCTGAAGGCTGGCGCGTCGCGCTGCTCGACATTGATGGCCGGGCGCTCAAGCAGTCGGTCGCGCACCTGTGCAATTTTCCGCAGGTCGAAGCGGCGTCGGTGTTCGCCATCAAGTGCGATGTCGCATTCGCCAAGCCCGTCAACGCCGCGATCAAACGCATCGTCAACCATTTCGGCTGCATCGACGCACTCGTCAATAACGCCGGCACCGCCGTGTTCAAGCCCCTGCTCGACACCACGGTCGAAGAATGGGAGCGCGTGCTGGCGGTCAATCTCACCGGCCCCTTCATCTGCACCCAAGCGTGCGCATCGCATTTGCTCAAGACGGCAGGGAGCGTGGTCAACATCGGCTCGATCTCGGGCCTGCGCGCATCCACCCTGCGCGTCGCTTACGGCACCAGCAAAGCGGCAGTGATGCATCTGACCAAGCAACAGGCTGCGGAACTCGGCAATCGCGGCGTACGCGTCAACGCCATCGCCCCCGGCCCGGTCGATACGGCAATGGCGAAAAAAGTGCACAGCAAGGCCATTCGCAAGGATTATCACGACGCCATACCGCTCAACCGCTATGGCCTCGAATCAGAAATCGCCTCAGCGATCTGGTTCCTGTGCAGCCCGGCGGCAAGCTATATCAATGGCCAGACGCTGGCGGTCGATGGCGGGTTTGATGCCAGCGGCATTGGCCTGCCGAGTTTGCGCGCGGCGGATTGAACCAGACGCAGGTGTCGCGTTGAGCGACGAGGCGAACCATTGCAAAGAATGGCTCGGAAAGCGCTCCACATGACGGCTACCCAGGAACGCTGGGGCAAGCGGGAGCTTGAGCGGCAATTTCGTCTGGCCCGGTTCGAGCGTGCTGTCCTGAAATCCCCAAAACTCTCACCAGCGGTGAGCGAAATGCACGGAAGCGCAGCGGGCATATTCAAAGACGCCTATTTTGTCGAATATCGCAATCTGCCCAAGCCCCATTCGGAAGCCGACCTGCACCAGGGCCTGCTCGCCCGCCTCAAGGATTTTCTGATCGAGCTTGGCCGCGACTTCTGCTTCGTCGGCTCGGAATACCCGGTGCAAGTGGGCCGCCGCGATTTCGCACTCGACCTGCTGTTCTTTCATCGCGGCCTAAACTGCCTCGTCGCCATCGAGATCAAAGTCGACCGCTTCGAACCCGAATACCTCGGCAAACTCGGCTTCTACCTCGAAGCCCTGGATCGTGACCACCGCAAACCCCACGAAAACCTCGCCATCGGCGTGCTGCTGCCGGTACAACCAGAATCAGATTGACACACTAGGCAACGCGCGTCCGGATTGCTGCCAAAATAACGGGATTCAAGAGTTCAAAAAAAACAATGGCAAGCCCTCAAACCCCCGAGATTTACCAGAAACCCCTCGCCGATTTCCCCGGTGGCGCTGTGTCGCAGGATGCGCACGCGCAGGACGTGATCACCACCATTACCCTTGGGTATGCAGTCAAAGGCTGGACTGCGGCAGTGACGGTGGTTGACGGCATGGTGCGCGTGATCGGCGTTCCCGAAGCCGGCATCGCCCCCAAGGAATACCTGCTGGGTCTCCTGCATGCCGGCTTCATCGAAGACGCCTTGCCCGGCCTGGAAGCCATGTACGGCATGTTGGACGACGCCGATATCGGCTACAACTTTGGCGTGGCCCTCTCTGAACTCGGACGGGTCGAGGATTCGCTGGAACCGCTCAAACGATGCCTGCGACTCGACCCCGAATACACCCACGCCGCCATTGCCCTGGGCGTTTCGCTGTCAAAGCTTGGACGGTTCGATGAAGCCGAAACCTGCCTTCGATCCGCAGCGAAAACCCAACCCGGCAATCCGCTCATCAACCAGAATCTGGCAGCGACGATTGCCCGCTCCAAAAAACCTGTTGAAGCGTTGCCGTTTTACCGGCAAGCCGTTGCTTTGGCACCAAACAACCCCGCCGTCCTGATGGGGCTTGCACAATGCCTTGACGAAATCGGCGGCGACCAGCGGAAAGAAGCGCATCAATTCTATCGGCAGGTCGCCAAACAATTTCCCGAGACTGACGTTCGCGCGCGTGTTTGGAAATCACTACGTCGTCTGCATCAAGTTCGCTGTTGCGGACAATTTGCGCCTGCGGTATCGCAACAATCTCCTCGCCCACCAACTCGAATATCGATCTGCGAAAGTAGCCCGCGATTCGCTTGTAAGACTTGGCATCTTTCAGGCGCGTTGCGAGGAAAGCATGATCGAGGCGTTGCCCGCAGGACGAAAAGCGATTGATGGCGCTCATGCGTCAATCCTTAGCCAACTTGGTGGGCTTGGCCGGTCGCACCGGCCTTTGCGCTGCCAGCCACACTGCGCCGGCACCGGTGAGCCGGTATTTCTGCAACCTGCTCTGCGGTTTATCGGGGATCGTTCGTGCCAGCCATTCCGCTTCAATTAACGGATTCAGATAGTTTTTAAGGAACGTCGGCCGATGGCGAATGCCGATGTGCGCCTGAATGTCTGCTCCACTTTTTGGCGCTCTGCAAAATGCCAAAAGCTTGACCGCGACTTGTACGGTGACTTGTACGGTGACTTGTTCGGTGACTTGTCCGGTGGTGTCCGGCGTAACTGCCGGTTTCGCCACATGCGGCCGCCCCAGCGTCTGGATGAACTGCCCGCCACTTTGGCGGAATTCCGGAGTCGGCAATCCCGCCTCGCGGCAACGCGCAATCATGTCCAGAATGCCGCTACCGGCTTTTTCGGCGTAGCGGGCCAGAAACATCGGCTCGGCGATCAGCGGGTTGCGCGGGATCGACGCATGCGGCAGCCGCAATTCGTCGAGCGTCAGCGAGAGCGGCAGTTCGCCGGGGTTCCAGATCTCCAGCCGGTCCGAGAACAGCATCACCTGGACGCTGGCATTGCTCGCGTAGTCGCGATGAACCACGGCGTTGACGATGGCCTCGGTAACGACCTCGCGCGGCAACTCGTAATCAACCGGCGCCTGTGGCCCCTCGGCGCGGGTGCCCACGCGGCGGGCGATTTTCGACATCACGAAGTCAATCGACTGATCCACCAACTCGAACACTGTGCCTTTGTAGATTTGATAAGAGGGAATCGGCTTGCGCAGTTCGGTGCCGTGAAAATGCATGCACTTGACTTCGGAACTGATCAAAAAACGTTGCGGTTGCGCACCGAACAACAGCACTGCGGCATGGCTGGGCTGCCCGCCGTCAAGCAGATTGAGATGCGCCAGCGCCGCTGTCATCTGCGTACCCGGCGCCAGCGCATAACCACGCTGTGCCTGCGCACGGGCGAGAAACTGATCCAGCTTGTCGGCTGCCAGATCGGCCAGCGAAGCCTCGGGCGCGGCAGATGCATCGAAGGGCTTGTTGCGCAGCCGGCCAGTGTGATCCAGATGCTCGACCAGGCTGGCATACAGGTTGGCGGTCAATTCAGACACACTGCCAAATCTGCGCCGGATCAACTGATCCCCCGCTTTGCGGATCAAGGCCCGCATCTTCGGGTGCCGCGACTTGTCGTCCGCACCCTTCACGAAAATCAGCCGCGGCTTGGCCTTGCGCGCAGCGCGGTCGAATTCAAGCTCGGTGGGCGAAACCCCTTCAGCATCTTCGAATCCATAGTCGTTGCCGAACAAACCCACATAGACGGCGCAGCGGTCCACCCGGTCCAGATAGACGGCATCGGCACGCATATCAGCAGCCGGCAAATCCTCAAACAGGAACGCCGTGAAATAACGGCGCAGCAACGCATCGCCCTCGATAAACGCCTTGACCGCGCGGCGCTCCTCGGCCAATTCCTTTTGCACGCCGCTGATGAAAATGGAAGAAGTCGCCATGCCGACAAGCCCTATCCGAGCCGCTGATTTTTGATCAACTCACGCAGCACGCGCGCAGCGGCCGCCTCGTCTGGCCGCAGCCTAGCGAGACGTCCAGCCAGATAATCGGCCAGTTCCACCACCATTTCACGCCGTGTCATATCTCCGTAGCAATCGGGAATGTTCGCCGCCATCCAGCAACTTCAACCAGTCCGATTCATCGGGCGCTTTCGGCGCACCGGTCCAAAACGCCTTGAACTGTTCGCCCTTGCCCAACTGGTGTGCGATCTCGCCCCAGAAAAAATGTTCGGGGTTGTTGCGGCCATTGAAGGCCGCGATGCTCGCGCCTTTGAACCCGTCGACGTGCGCCATGCCCGCGCAATAGGTCTTGCGCAGACTGGCGTGCCGGGCCAGCTGGCCAAAACCGACAAGCAAGTGCGTTTTGCCGCCACCCATCGCTTGCTTCAGATGGAATATCGCTTGAGTCGATGCTCCTGCAAGACGCGCAATGCCCTCAGTGATGAGGTCTTGCATTCCTTGCGTGATGAAGGTCTTCTCGAAAAACGCCTTTCCATCGCCCTCCGCGCCGATCAATTCGTCGATCTGCTCGATCTGGTCGGAAAGCTTGATTGAGGTGGCGTTGGCTTGCAGTACGCAGGCGTCACGGACGGTTTTCATGGGCGGAGGAGATGATCCATTTTTGACAAAAATTCGGAGAAGCGACGACAACTGCTAAGGATACACAGCTTTAGGACGCCTTATTCTTCCGGCTAAAGAACGTCCGTTTGGAACTCACCCAGATTTGATCAATCCTAAGGCCGTAGAACGGCTCCCACCACGGTTATTAGGTCGGAATGTCACGTAGAGTCGCTCCCACCAACGATTCTGTCGATGCAGCTAGTGCGGCTTTTTCTTCATCAACGCCGTCAGCTCGCCAACGATGCCGCGCCGGAACGCGAGTACGCAAATCACGAAGATCAGGCCGATGACGATGGTCACCCCGACCAATTGAATTTCGAGGTGACGCGATGACCGCCTCTAGCCCAAAGCCGACGTTTATCCGCCGGCCGATGGCTTGCCAGTGACAACTGCCCATTGAGCGTCGAGGGCACGTTTGTGGACGGGCCGCGCTTCGCCGCGGGCCACCTCAGATCACATCGGCGGAGAGGTTTGGATATTCGTCCAGCATGCCCGACGCTTTCCGCCTGAAGCACCGACACCATCATCAGGTCGCCCGCGCTGAACGCGCCGTCGAGCCAGTCGGTATGCCCAAGGCGATGGTGGGGATCATTGGATAAGCTCCAGGTGATTGCATGACGCCATCGTGCGTGAATTGATTTTGCATAGTGCGTTTAGGCACGGGTTGCGCTAAGCTGTTTTGCGCGCGCAACCGCCCTGCCGCTGTGAACACTCACGGCGCGTGGCCCATACCCTTCTTGGAGACCTTGATGGCAAAACTCAACGTAAATGGCAAAACCCACGATGTGCAGGTGGAAGCCGATACGCCGCTGCTCTGGGCGCTGCGCGAGCAAGTTGGCCTGACCGGCACCAAATACGGCTGCGGCGTCGCGCAGTGCGGCGCGTGTTCTGTCCATATCAATGGCGCGTTGACGCGTTCGTGCTCGATGCCGGTGAGTGCCGTCAAGGCGGGCGACAAGATCATCACCATTGAGGGCCTTGCGCGCAACAACTCACACCCGGTGCAGCGCGCCTGGGCCGAGCTGGATGTGCCGCAGTGCGGTTACTGTCAGTCGGGGCAGATCATGGCCGCGGCTGCGCTGCTCAAGGCTACGCCGAAACCGACCGACAAACAGATCGATGATGCGATGACCAACATCTGCCGCTGCGGCACCTATCAGCGCATTCGCGCGGGGGTGCATCGCGCTGCGGAGATTGCCTCGGGTAAATCGGGCAAGCCGGGCAAATCTGGCGCGACTGCCGCATCTGGCAACCCCGCCACCGCCGAAGCCGCCTTCACCATGCGTGCAGCCTAAGGAGATGACCATGAAAAACACATCCGTCAAATCCTTTGCGTCCGCAGTCAAGTCAGGCGCCACCTCAGGTGCCACCTCAGGTGCCACCTCAGTTGCCACCTCGGTCACGCCGCACGCTATGCAAAACGTATCGCGCCGCAACTTCATCGTCAGCACCAGCAGCGCCGCTGCCGGCCTGTCGCTCGGCTTCAGCTTTCCGGCACTCGCTGCGGACGCCCCCATTTCCAAACCCGGCGCCAAAGCCACCACGCCCGAAATCAACGCTTGGGTCGTGATCAAGCCGGACGAGACCTGCGTGATCCGCATCGCGCGTTCCGAGATGGGCCAAGGCACGCTCACCGGCCTCGCGCAATTGGTGGCCGAAGAACTCGATTGCGACTGGAAGTACGTCACTACCGAGCAAATCACGCCTGGCCAAAACTATGCGCGCAATCGCGCGTGGGGCGAGATGGGCACCGGCGGCAGCCGCGGCATCCGCATCTCGGCGCCCTACGTGCGCCTGGGTGGCGCGACCGCACGCATGATGCTGCTGCAAGCTGCGGCCGATGCGTGGAAGGTGCCGGTAAGCGAAGTGAGCGTCGACAAGGGCGTGATCACCCACGCGGCATCGAAACGCAAGACCACCTACGGCAAGGTCGCCGCCGCCGCAGCGAAACTGACGCCGCCCGACGCCAAGAGCATCAAACTCAAGAGCCCGCAAGAGTGGAAGCTGGCCGGCAAGCCGCTCAAGCGCCTCGACACCGCCGACAAACTCAACGGCAGCAAGGTCTACGGCATCGACCTCAAGTTGCCCGGCATGCTTTACGCGGCGGTCACAGGCTGCCCGGTGTATGGCGGCAGAGTCAAGAGTTTTGACGGCGACAAGATTCTCAACATGCCCGGCGTCAAGCGCGCGGTGCAGGTCAATGCTGGTGCGGTGGCGGTCGTGGCCGACACCTGGTGGCGCGCCAAGAAGGCGCTTGATGCCCTGCCCATTGAATGGGACGAAGGCCCGAACGCGGCGCAATCGAGCGCGACGATTGATGCGCGCCTCAAGGAAGGCCTCACTGCAACCACAGCCTATGCGCTGCGCAACGAAGGCGATACGCCCAAGGCCATCGCCGGTGCGGTGAAAAAAATCGAAGCGGTCTACAGCACCCCCTTCCTCGCGCACGCGACCATGGAGCCGGCCAACTGCACCGCCCTCGTCACCGCCGGCCGCTGTGAAGTCTGGTTGCCGACACAGAATGGTGAAGCGTCGATGGCTGCCGCGTCGGAGGAATCCGGCCTGCCGCTGTCGCAATGCGAAGTCTACAAGCACGACCTCGGCGGCGGCTTTGGCCGGCGCGGTGGCGATCAGGATTTCACGCGCCAGGCGGTGTCCATCGCCAAGCAGTTTGCCGGCACGCCGGTGAAAATGATCTGGAGCCGCGAGCAGGACATGCGGCACGACTATTTCCGCCCGATCTCGCAATGCAAACTCTCGGCGGGTCTCGATGCCGACAACAAACTGGTGGGCTGGCACATCCGCGTCTCGGGCCAATCGATCAACGCACGCGTCAACCCGGCCGCAGCGCGCGACGGCAACGACCGCCGTCAACTGCAAGGCCTGTGGGCCGAGCCGGATGATGCGCAGTTTGGTTACACCGTGCCCAAC
>JANNCZ010000354.1:0-8194 GCA_031387185.1 Burkholderiales bacterium | reverse complement strand
ATTGTGGCGCGGCTGAAGAGCGATTGGGCGCAGTGCTGGTTTTTGCATGGCTTCACCTGAGATGTTGAAGTGACCGACCGAATACTGGTTTTTGCTACCTCAGACTCTAAGCGATGCCTGCGACATTTCCTATAGTCCATTTGGACTGGTTTGGCCAAATAGTTGGTGACTTTTGTCACGGTTTGGCCAGACTGAAACGGGCTGTTTTGGTCTCACCCATCCGGCCAGGATGCCCTTGTACCAAGGGTTCTAGCCACTCTATGGCCTGGGAGTGGCTTGTACCAAGGGTTTCGTTGTGGTGTGCGTTGCCAACATGGCCCCCAAACCTGTGGCTTGGGTGACCGTCGACTGAAAACTGGCGATGCATTAGATACACTTTGACGATGCATTTTTGGTGCATGAGGGTAGAATGCGCTTCTGGCGTGACGCCAAAGTCAGGATCGTGTTGGAAGGAGATGGCCGTGAAAGAAGTGCAAATGACGTTTCGGATTGAGCCCGACTTGCGTGCGCGCTTTACCGAAGCTGCCGGGAGCGAGCACCGGCCTGCGGCGCAGGTGTTGCGCGAGTTGATGCGTGCCTATGTGAGTCAGACACAGGCACGTACAGTCGGCGCCTCAGCCGCTGGCAACGCTGCGGCAGCCGAGCGGCTGCGCCGTGAAGATGCGGTCAATTTCGCGCGGGCATCGGTCGGCCTGGAGGGGTTTGCGCTGTCGGCGCAGGACGAGGCAGACGCCCGCCGTTTGGTTGATGGCGATCTGGCGCTTGCGCAATTTGTGCAGGTGAAGGTCGCGCGCCAACCCGCCGCAGGCAAGCTTGATCCAGCCGGGCGCTAAGGGCGCGGTGCTCCCGGCGGACAGCGCGGCAGCCACGGCGCGCGCGCAGGCCGAGGCGAGTTTCACGTTCCGGCGGATCGTCGAGCTGGAGCTTGATCCGGTGCGGGGTAATTTCGATGCCGCACATGTGAAAGAAATTCATCGGCGGATTTTTCAGGATCTACCCAAAGCCGGCTTTGCTGACGTCAAGCCCGGGGCATGGCGCCCGCCAGTCCCGGCAGGCCGGGATTGGATGAAAGACCGCAGGCTGTCCACCGTGGACGGCGTGTTCTCGGTGGCCTATTCGCGCATGGACGCCATAGCGCAGCGCGGGCTGGACGCGGTGCTCAAGCTGGCGGCTCCTGCGCAATTGCGTGGGTTGGGTACCGAGCAGTTCATTGACCGTATCGCCAGCCTCTATGCCGAACTTGACTACGCGCATCCGTTCCACGATGGCAATAGCCGTACGCTGCGCACCTTCACCAGACAGCTTGCCCGCGCGGCCGGGTTTGAGCTCGATTGGGCGCGCTTTGCCGGCAGCGCTGTTGGGCGTGATCTGCTCTACATTGGGCGTGACCTAAGCGTTAACGCGCTGGCCCTGCCACTGCTCGCTCATGCCGATTCGAAACGCAAAATCGTGACCAGCATGGACCGGCTGGCCGGCAATCCTGATCTGCGCGCACTGCTGCGCGATGCTGTGCGGGCGGGGAAGTGAACCGGCTGGGCAGTGAAACCCGAGCGGCGCGCGGCAAGAGGGCGCCGGTGTAGTCCATTTGGACTGGTTTTCAGAAATTCACTTGCCCCGGCTTTTGCGCGCAGGGTTTAATGCGGCTCATGTCTGCAACCCGCGCCGCTTCCCACATTTTGCTGATTGACGATCACGCGCTGATCCGCTCGGGCCTGCGCATGGTGGTGCAGTCGGGCGTGCCGGGCGCGGCGTTGCGCGAGGCGGCTTCGATTGCCGAGGCGCTGCGCGATGTGGAAGGCGCGCCCGCCTATGCGCCGCATCTGGTGTTGCTCGATATTGAGTTGCCGGGCTTGAATGGGCTCGACGGCCTCACCGTGCTGCGCAAACGTTGGCCCGGCACGCCGGTGGTGATGCTGTCATCCCACACTGAGCCTGAGACCGTGCGCGATGCCCTGGCGCGTGGTGCGGTGGCGTATGTGGCGAAGTCAGAGCCGAGCGAGAAGATCATTGCGGCGGTGGATCGTGCCCTGCGTGGTGAGGGCGCTGACGGGTGGAGGGCAGCAGGTGGAGCGGCCGGTGGAGCGGCAGGGGCTGCCCAAGCCGGTGCAGCGGGCGGCGGGGACGAACCCGCCGCGCCGCGCCTGACACCGCGCCAGTGCGAGGTGCTCGGCTTGTTGTGCGAAGGCCTGTCCAACAAAGTGATCGGCCGCAAGCTCGATCTGTCGGAAAACACCGTGCGCGGGCACGTGCAGGCGGTGCTGGCTTACCTGCAAGTGTCGAGCCGCTCCGAGGCGGCATTTGCGGCAAGGCGGCGCGGGCTGGTACGCTAGCGGGATGATGCCTTCGCGCTTGATTGCCGCTTCCCTCTTGTTGCGCAGGCCGGGGCCACCGGCTTCGCAGACCCGGCTGCCCGCCGTTTGCCAAAAATGAAGTCGCGACTGCCCTGGCTGGCATGGCCTGCACCGGATCGCGTGCTGGTCGAGCAATTGCGGCTGGTGCATGCCAATGCGCCGGTGTCGTACGGAGCGGCGGCGCTGGTGGCCGTGGCGATGCTGTGGGTGTTGGGCACTGCAGCGGGTGCGGCCCGGTTGACGGCCTGGCTAGTGGTGGTCTGCATGTGGGCGGCGTGGGCAGTGCGCCTGGCCGCGCAATTTCTGGCGTCGCCGGATCCACTCGCCGGCAGTGCGGCCAATCTGCGCCAGACCGTGATGCTCTACACCCTGTTTGGCGCGATCTGGGGCGCGCTGCCGTGGCTGGCGCTGGATTCGGCGTCGCCCTATGAGGCGACCTGGATGATCTGCGCGTTCGCCGGCATGCTCGCAGGCGGCATGGCTTTCATGGCGCCGGCATTGCCCGTGTTCGTCGGCTTTGCGGCGTTGATGATTCTGCCGATAGCAGCCAAACTTGCGGCACACGGGCACGCGGCCTATCTGGCCCTGAGTTTCGGCTGCATCCTCATCACGGTCACAACGATTGCGCAGGCGTTCAAGTCTGCCGATACCTTTCGCACCATGATCAAACTGCGCTTTGCCAACGAGGAATTGGTGGAGCGCCTGCGTGAGGAGAGCGAACGTGCGCAGGCAGCGCGCGCCCAGGCCGAAGCCGCCAATTTGGCCAAGTCCAAATTTCTTGCCGCTGCCAGCCACGATCTGCGCCAGCCGGAGCATGCGCAAGGGCTGTTTCTTGAAGTGCTGGCGCGCAGCGAGTTGAACGATGAGCAGCGCGTGGTGCTCACCAACGCGCGCGCGGCCGGCACGGCATCGGGCGAGATGCTCAACACCCTGCTCGATTTTTCGCGCATCGAGGCCGGCGTGGTCAAGCCGCAGGTGCAGCCATTCCGCCTGCAAG
Source organism: Burkholderiales bacterium (assembly GCA_031387185.1). Classification (GTDB taxonomy): domain Bacteria; phylum Pseudomonadota; class Gammaproteobacteria; order Burkholderiales; family JAEUOS01; genus CANJDH01. The sequence goes on along the minus strand of JANNCZ010000354.1, from coordinate 4,846 downwards.
CCCTGCTGCACAAGATTGAAGTTGAGCTGGCCGCGCAGGCCGATGCCAAAGGCATTGTGTACCGCTCGCGCGAGACCCACGTAGTGGCGGCCTCGGATGCGGCGCTGGTCGAGCTCATTTTGCGCAACCTGGTAAGCAACGCGATCCGCTATACCGAAGCCGGCGGCGTGCTGGTGGGCTGCCGCACCCGCGGCGGCATGGTTGAAGTGGAGGTGTGGGACACCGGCATCGGCATCGCGCCCGAGCACCAGCAGGAGGTGTTCCGCGAATTTCATCAACTCGGCAATCCCGAGCGCGACCGGCGCAAGGGCCTCGGGCTGGGGCTGGCGATTGCCAGTGGCCTCGCGGCGGCGCTTGGGCATGCGCTGACGCTGCGCTCACGCGCCGGGCGCGGCAGTGTGTTTCGCCTGCGTCTGCCCCTGACCGATGCGCCAGTGGTACCGGAAGCAGCGACGCGCTCGGGTGACAAGGTGCGCCTGCTCGACCTGCGTGTGCTGGTAATTGATGACGATGAAACCGTGCGCACCGGCATGCAGCACCTGTTGCGCGATTGGGGCGCCAGTTGCGATGCGGCCGAATCGATTGACGAGGCACTGGTGCTGGCGCGCGCGCATGCACCGGCGCTGGTGATCAGCGACTACCGCTTGCGCGAGCAACGCACCGGCGCCGAGGCGATTGCCGCCGTGCGCGCTGCCTTGGGACACGCGGTGCCTGCGCTGCTGATCACCGGTGACACAGCACCCGAGCGTTTGCGCGAAGCCGAGGCAAGTGGCGTGGCGCTGCTGCACAAACCAGTGGCGCCGGCCGATCTGTATCGCGCGGTACTCACGGTGCTTGACCAGGACACCGGATGCCGCCGCGTGTGATGCGTACTGCCAAGCGCATGGACCTTGCCACCGTCGCGGTGTACTCGGACGCCGACGCCAACGCGCAGCATGTGCGTGCGGCGGATCGCGCGGTGCACATCGGTGGCTCGCTGCCGCGCCAGTCATATCTCAACATCAATGCCCTCATCGCCGCCGCGAGGTCGAGCGGCGCGCAGGCGGTGCATCCCGGCTATGGCTTTCTCGCCGCGTGCCTGCGCAATCCGCGTTTTGCGCAGGGCAGTGCGACCACCGGTTTCGTCGCACAAGAGGGTGCGGCCTTGTTGTCTGCTGTGTCCGCGGAGTCCGCTAACCACTCCAGCGCCACTACCGCAGCCCTGATCGCCACCGCGCTCTACGCCTGGCGCGCGGCGGGTTATAGCCCGCTTTATAGTCCGCTGGCCCCGCGCTACGCGCTGCCGCTGCGCATCGGGATCGACGAAGTTATCCATACAGTCGGCCTGAAACCGTTGGTGGATCAGGGTTTTAAGGCAACATCTGCCGAAGAAGCGCATGAATACTGGCTCTCAGACCGATCCCCCAACGCAATTTCGCTGCGCACCAGCAGCGGCGCCGAGACGATTTACTTTGCGTTCAGCGCGTCGCGCGATTCGCTGGTGGGTGAAGCGCAATGGCGTGGCCGCCGTTATGCAGTGCGTGATTTGACCCTGGCGGCAGCCCAGAGCGCCGCCGCAGGCGCGACTGATGGCACGGTCAAGGCGCCGCTCGCGGGCAGGGTGGTGGCGATCCACGTCCAACCTGGCGATGCGCTGCTTAAGGGCGCGCCGCTGCTGGTGATCGAAGCGATGAAGATGGAACACACACAGTGGCCGCGCGCGCTGCCCACCCGGCAGCCATGACTGGCGCGCCTACTGGGCTTCGCTCGGCGTCGCCGTGGGCCGCCGGCTCACCGACTTTCTGCCGCTGTGGCTCGCCATGCCCGGCGGCCAATGGCTGTACGAGCATCGCCTGTTGGACGTGAACCTCAACGCATGGTGGGGCCTGCTGTTGCTGTTCTTCGGGTTGGAATTTTTCTATTACTGGTTTCACCGCCTCAGTCACGAGATGCGCTGGTTCTGGGCCAGCCACGCCGTGCATCACAGCTCCAACCAGATGAATCTCTCGACCGCCTGCCGGCTTGCCTGGACCAGCAAGATTGGCATGTCGCTCGTCTTCTTTTTGCCCATGTGCGCGCTCGGCTATACCCCTGAAGTGGTGGTGTGCGCGTTCGGCATCAATCTGCTCTACCAGTTCTGGATTCACACCAAATGGATCCCCTCGCTTGGCCCGCTGGAAGGCATCATCAATACGCCCTCTGCGCATCGCGTGCATCACGCCGCCAATCTTGAGTACCTCGACGCCAACTACGGTGGCGTGCTGATGATCTTCGACCGCATGCTCGGCACCTACATTCCCGAGCGGCGCGACCTGCCTTGCCGCTACGGCTGGGTGCCGCAAGGCGAGGGGATGACCACGGCGGAGATGCGCGCACGCGTGCAGGCGGATGGCAAAACGGCTTGGTGTGGCTGACTAACGATGCGTCACTTGATGTATCGTTCGCGTGCTTTTACAACCATGAGGGGACAACCAAAATGAAGCTGTTCAACGACAAACCGATGCTCGCACTCGCTGCCACGTGGGCCTTTGCCACCGCCGGACTGACCTACGCACAAGTCGGCTTCCCGCCGCCACCACCGAAAGTCAGTCCTGCTGCGGGCGTGATCGACATGCACGTGCATCCCGACCCTGATGTGTTCGGCCGCTCGCTCACCGATGTCGAAATGGCCATGATTGCGCGCCGCAAAGGCATGCGTGGCCTGGTGTTGAAGAACCACGTCGTCACCACGGCAGACCGTGCCTTCCTCGCCATGCAACAAGTGCCGGGCATTGAGATTTGGGGCGGCATCGTCCTCAACAACTCGGTCGGTGGTGTGAACCCGATGGCAGTTGAGTGGATGCATCGCATGTCGGGCGGCCGCGGCAAGATGGTCTGGCTGCCGACCTTCGACGCCGACAAGCACATCAAAACGCTGGTGGACAAAAGCAAATCCGGCATCGTCGTCGCGCCCAACGGCGTGGTCACGCCAAATACCGAAGAAGTGCTCAAGATCATCGCTCGCGAAAATCTGATCCTCGCCACCGGTCACATCCACCCCGAAGAAGTGGTGGCTGTGGTGAAGCGCGCCAAAGAGCTTGGCGTCAAAAACATCATCATCACGCACGGCCTGACCAATATCCCCGGCCTCTCGCTCGCGCAAGCCAAGCAAGTCACCGAGATGGGCGCCAAGATTGAAATTTGCTATCTGCAGTTCCTGACCGGCCCGCAAGCGCAGTATCAGTGGATGACACACTGGGATCGCGTCGATGCCAAAGCCGTGGCGCAGGCCGTCAAGGATCTTGGTGCTGACAGCCTCGTCCTCTCCACCGATCTCGGCCAGCAAGGCATGATGACACCGCCCGACGGCATCGAAAATCAGATTGCGGCAGTGCGCGCAGCGGGCGTGTCACAAGCCGACATCGACAAGATGATGAAGCGCAATCCGGCGCAGTTGCTGGGGTTGGCGAACTGATTTGCATTTGAGTTCCCCCGCTGCGAAGCGGGGGAAGCAACGGTGATGTAGATCGGCGCGTCCTGTGGGCGCGCCGTTTTTTTTTGGGTTGCATCAGTTGATGGAGAACCGAAATCGGCGCGGGCCGGAAAGCCATGGTGGGATCTGATTCCAGGCCATGATGGCTGGAGAACCGCATGGAATCGACTTGAGCGCATGACGGTGCCGCCTTAGATCGGGCACTCTCAATCACTCATCGCAACTTTGGCGATGGCAGCGGCGTGAATTTCGGCACAGTCGAAAGTGTCGAAGCCCGGATCGCTGCCCTTCCTGAACACCAGCGCCAGGTCCGTGCCCGCCAGCATGATCGACTCGCAACCGTACTCTCTGGTCAAGGTTTTTCCTGTTCGATAGAAAACCTCTTGATGCGCGGGAGTCGCGACACCGGCCTTGGCCATCGAAACGTAGGCATCGTGGACTTCGTCCAGATTGCCGGCCGGAGGCACGACTTCCACGCCGTCGAGCACGCCATAGAAGTGCGATTCCATCACGACGCGTGTGCCAAGCAATCCCACTGTTTCAAAAGCGCGCCGTTTCATCTCGAGTCTGGTGGTGTCGAGCAAGTCGATAACGGGGACCGGCGACAGCTTCTTGAACGCATCAATGCAGAAATGACCGGCAATCGATGTGACGGCGATTTGCTCGACGCCGGCTCGCTGAAGTCTTCGGGTCAACTGTTGATAGATATCCACCTGCGCCTCGACGTTGTTCTCTGACTGATTGCGCAACAGCGCCGGCGTATCAGCATGCGCCATGGTCAACGTGAGATCCTGATTGGCTTGCGCAAATGCCGAAATCAGATACCGGTAGTAGTAGTCCGTCGCGGCGGGGCCGATGCCGGTAATCAATCCGATGTGCATAAGTAGCAGGTCATGAATTGCGCAAAAGTTAACTTGCCCAAAGAGAACATAGCAGCCCAGCCTAATATTTTCGAGCCGCTCGAACGCGCCTTGCGGCTCGCACACGGACACTACAGTACCGGTTTCTCCGGCTTCGGATACTCCAGCATCTTCGCAATCGTGCGCTCGAACCGGTCACGCTTGGCGAGCAGCTTTTCCTGCTTCGGTGTGATGATCATGGTGTGCGGCAGGGTTTCGAGCTTGTCGTTGACTTCCCAGCCGTTGTGCGGATTGGTGACCCATAGTTCGGTATCCATGCGGCGCAGGTCATAGGGCACTGAATAGCCGCGCAGGGTTTTGTTGCCGCGCTTGGTGTAGTACTCGTGAAAGTAGGACATTGCCAGTTCGCGCAGGCTGCGATACACCGGGTCGCGGTAGCGCAGCTGCACACCATTGGTCTTGGAAATCGCGCCCCAGCAGCGGCCCCGCTTGAACAGTGTGATCACATGGGGCCAGTCGACGGTATGGCAATGCA
>JANNCZ010000348.1:0-5282 GCA_031387185.1 Burkholderiales bacterium | reverse complement strand
GGTGAACACGGTGACGGTGCCGGTGGGGTGAACCCGAATTTCGGCTGCCTCAAACAGGCCCGCGCGTGCGCCCAGCGCGCCTGCGACGTTGGAGGGCGCGATGCCGCAGGCTTCGATGTAGCAGGAGTAGCCCAAGCCGCGCAGCTTGCCCTGGGCGGCAGAGGCCGCCTTGCGCGCCGGGTAGCCCGCCACGTCGGCGAGTTTGATCGCCTTGGTGAGGGTGGCGTCGTAATCGCCCACGTCGTAGGTCAAGCCGACCGGTGTGTTGTAGGGGAAGGTCTTGATGAAGTTGCGGCGGCGGATTTCGGCGGGATCAATTTTCATCTCGCGCGCGCACTGCTCGACGATGCGCTCGACCAGGTAGGTCGCTTCGGGGCGGCCCGCACCGCGATAGGCATCGACCGGCGCGGTGTTGGTGAACACCGCTTTGACTTCCACATAAATCGCGGGCGTGGCGTACTGGCCGGCCAGCAGGGTGGCGTACAAAATCGTCGGTACGGCCGAGGCGAACGTGGACAAGTACGCGCCCATGTTGGCCGTGGTGGCGACGCGCAGGGCGAGGAACTTGCCATTCGCGTCCATCGCCATTTCCGCCGTGCTGACGTGGTCGCGTCCGTGTGCGTCGGTCAAAAACGACTCACTTCGTTCCGCCGTCCATTTGATCGGGCGGCCGACGCGCTTGGAGGCCCAAGTCAGTGCGACATCTTCGGCATAGAGAAAAATCTTGGAGCCGAAACCGCCACCGACGTCAGGCGCGATCACCCGCACCTTGCTCTCGGGCAGGCCGAGCACGAAGGCGCACATCAGGAGACGCTCGACATGCGGGTTCTGGTTGGCGACATGCAGGGTATAGCTGTCGTCGTGCTTGGTGTACGACGCAATCGCCGCGCGCGGTTCCATCGCGTTGGGGATCAGGCGGTTGTTGGTGAACGAGAGCTTGGTGACGTGCGCAGCCTTGGCAAAGGCAGCGTCGGTAGCGGCCTTGTCGCCGTGGCCCCAGTCGTAGCAAAGATTGCCCGGCACATCGTCATGCACCGCAGTGCTTGCGCCGTGGGCGCTGGCAGTGTCCACCACCGCCGGCAGGGTTTCGTAATCGACCTCGATCAACTCGGCGGCGTCCTTGGCCTGCCACTGCGTCTCGGCAACGATCAGGGCTACCTGGTCACCCACATGGCGCACCTTGCCTTGCGCGAGGCAAGGGTGGGGTGGCTCTTTCATTGGCGAGCCGTCCTTGTTGTTGATCAGCCAGCCGCAGGGCAGGCCGTTGACTTTGGCGTCAAGCAGATCCTGACCGGTGAAGATGGCGATCACGCCCGGTGCTTTTTTGGCAGCGTCGAGCTGGATCGATTTGATGCGCGCGTGCGCGTGCGGCGAGCGCAGGAACACGCCGGCGGTTTCGCGCTGCAGGTGGATGTCGTCGGTGTACTGGCCGTTGCCGGTCAGGAAGCGCTGGTCTTCACGGCGCAGCAAGGGCTTGCCGATGGGGCTCATGGACATGTCGGTCATGGTGGGGATCCTGTTATTTTAATGTTGGGCAGCGGCTAGCTGCACAGCGCGCACCATGTTGTCATAACCGGTTCAACGGCAGATGTTGCCTTCGAGACCGGCGCGAATTTCGGCTTCCGACGGTTTCGGGTTGTCGGCGAGCAGTTGGCAGGCCGACATCACCATGCCGGGGGTGCAGAAGCCGCATTGCAGGCCGTGGCAGTCGCGGAAGGCTTCCTGCATCGGGTGCATCTTGCCGTCTTTGCCCTGGGCCAGACCCTCAATCGTGGTCACGCTCGCCCCATTGGCCTGCACGGCCAGCATGGAACAGGATTTGACGGCGCGCCCGTTCAGATGCACGGTGCAGGCGCCGCACTGCGCGGTGTCGCAGCCGACGTGGGTGCCGGTGAGTTGCAACTCGTCGCGCAACAATTGAACCAACAGCGTGCGCGAATCGAGCGATGCCGATACCGCCTTGCCGTTGACCGTCAAATTGACGGAAACATTCATGGTGCTTCTCCTTTGGTTGGGATGGTGCTTTCGCGTCGGCGCCGGTGAATTGCCAGAAAATGCGCTGACGTTCCGTCGGCGGGTAACGCGTTTGTCTGTCTTGGACTTGGTGGAATCACATCGTGTTGCCGCCATTAGCATACGAGGCTGTACGGGTAACGTCAATCATGTGGATGTGCATGGGGATGTGCGGGCGCGTCCTCCCGCCATGCAGCATGTGTGCAACATGCGTGCAAAATGCGCCGGCGATTGGGTGAAGACCGTTGGTGTGTGCGGATCTCCGGCCAATATCTGTCAGTCGCCTTGCGATTGGTCGATCACCCACTGCGCAAACGCCTTGACCTCGGGGCGATGGCGGCTGCCGCGCGCGATGATCAAAAAATGCTGACGCGGCACCGCCATGCGGCTGCCGGAGCGGTTGGCGAACCGGTTGGCGAACAGCGGCACCAGTTTGCCCTGCTTGACCAGGCGCCTGACATGCGGGTTGCGCCCGATGGCGACGCCTTCGCCCTCGACTGCGGCGCTGATCGCCTGGTCATAGTGCGAGAACGTCACCGAGCCGGCCGGCTTGAGCGCCGGCACATCCCACAGCGCCAGCCAGTTGGCCCAATCGAGCGAGGGAAGGCGGGTGTCGTCGTAGCGCAGCAACACGTGATGCGCCAGATCGGCCGGCGTCTTGAGCGGATGCGATTTGTTTTTCAGCAGCATCGGGCTGACCACCGGGAATGCCTCTTCGTTCATCAACGCCGTGGCGTCGCGCGGTGCGGCGTCCGGCTCGCAAAAGCGGATCGCGCAGTCGATGCGCTCGCGTTCCAGCGAAACGATGCTGTTATTGGCGGCGATGCGCACGTCGATCTCGGCGTGGCGCGCGCGGAAATCCGCCAGGCGCGGCACCAGCCAGAGCGAGGCGAACGAGAGCGCGGTGGTGACGGTGACCACGCGCGTCTGCGGGCCGCGCAAGGCTTCGACCGTGGCATGGATGTCGGCCAGCGCACGCGCGGCGCTGCGATGCAGTTTTTCGCCTGCATGGGTCAACGTAAGGCGGCGGTTGAAGCGGGTGAACAGCGCCACACCGATGGCGGACTCGAGAGTCTTGATCTGGCGGCTGATGGCGGACTGGGTGACCGATAGCTCCTGCGCCGCTTGGGTGAACGACAGCAGGCGCGCCGCCGCTTCGAAGCCGCGCAGGGCATCGAGTGGCGGCGGGCGCGGCGCCCGGGATGTGTTCGCATGCGTTTTATTCATGTGAAATGCGCGTGAATGTCGTTTGCAGGGGCGGCGTGTCCAGAGCAGAATGCTTTTCATGCAGCCACGGTCGTGGCGGCAGTCCGGCAATCGATGATTGCACAAAAGTTATCCGAAAGGAGTCTGCCATGCAAGCTGTTTTCAACCACCTCGACTTTTTCCTCAATTTGCAGGAGTCGTTTTCGCTCAAGCAGGCCGCGCGCACTGTGGTGACGGTGAAACGCGGCAGCGTATGGGTGACGCAGGACGGCAAGCCGGAAGACCACGTGCTGCAGGCCGGCCAGACCTTGCGCATTCATGGCGACGAAACCGTGATCGTGTCGGCGTTGAGCGCAGCCGAGGTCGAACTCGATGAAGGGTGCCGCCGTGGCGTGGTCGAGCGGATCTGGCGCAACCTCAAGGCCGCGTACCTGCATCTGTACCGTTCGCCTGCGGTGTTGCATGATCTGGCCGAGGCCCGCGCCGGGATCAACCGGGCGTCGGTCCGTTACGGCCGGCACATGTTGTAGGCGTCCACCGCGCGCAAGTCCGTGCAGAAATTTGCGCTCGATTCCGGGAGGGCGGCGCAATCGTAGTTTGCCCTACGCACTGCGGCGCTGGTCACGCCAAAAAGAAAAAAAGCCCGCGTCTTGCGACGCGGGCTTTTCGTTCAAGCTGATCCTTGCGGATTACTTGAGGTGATTGCTCACCAGTTTGGTCATCTCGAACATCGAGACTTGTTTCTTGCCACCGAACACCGCCTTCAATTTCTCGTCGGCATTGATCATGCGCCGGTTGATCTTGTCCTGCAGATTGAGCTTCTTGATGTAAGCCCAAATCTTGCTGGTGACCTCGGTGCGTGGCACGGCTTTGTCGCCGATCACTGCCGCCAAAAGTGCTGACGGAGTTACCGGCTTCATAAACGCCGCATTGGGCTTTCTCGCAGCTTTCTTTTTCGCAGCTTTTTTCGCAGGTTTCTTCGCAGCCTTCTTCGCAGCCTTTTTGGCTGGTTTCTTGGCGGCCTTCTTTGCAGCGGCTTTCTTAGCGGGTTTCTTTGCAGCCATGGTTATTACTCCTTCAGTTGACGTTAACGTGGTTTGAAGTAAGAGCCGCAAAACCGTCGCATCACTTCGATGTGTCGAGGCCGTCTTATCAACCGCACCCCTCGCACCCGCACCGATTTTGCATCTCCCGCCACTCTGTAAAACTGGTTGCCCCAGAGGGAAAAACCTTGTTTCCAGCAGTGACAGCGCGAAGGATGCACATTCTCGCGGGGCTTGTCAACATTTTTTTAGAGGGAAAACGGACTTTTTGCACAGTTGTTTCCCTCTGAGAATCGCGTTTTTGCGCGCGCCGCTGCAAAAAGCGGGGTCACGACGCTTGGTGGATCAGGGTTTTCCAGCTACAAAATCTAGTGACTCCCGCTCTGAGCAGGCTGGCACGTTGCGCATCATCAGCGCGATGCGCGCAGCAATGCCACGCGCATGGCAGTCGCAAAAATCGGATGCGCACGCACGCGCCGGCGCGTGCGTGCATTGCTGTGTGCGCGCAACACTCACTGCTAGAATCAATCCCACAAGTACGCTCGTCCACACGCAATCTCCTTCTCAAAACGGCATTCTGCAATGACGGATAAACCTGATCTGGCCGCGATGCGCCGTGACTACACGCTCGCTGCGCTGGACGAATCGCGGGTGGCGCGCGATCCGTTCGAACAATTCGGGCGCTGGCTGAACCAAGCCATCAACGCCGGTTGCCCGGAGCCGACCGCCATGTCGCTCGCTACCGTGGACGGCAGCGGCGCGGCGGCGCGCCCGTCGTCGCGCATCGTGCTGCTCAAGGGCATTGACGGCGGCGGCCCGGTGTTCTTCACCAACTATGACAGCCGCAAGGGGCGCGAGCTCGCGGGCAACCCGCATGCCGCGCTGCTGTTTCATTGGGTCGAGATGGAGCGCGAAGTGCGCATCGAAGGGCGCATCGAAAAAACTTCGGCTGCCGAGTCCGATGCCTACTACGCAACGCGCCCGCTCAAGGCGCGTATCGGCGCGTGGGCGTCACCGCAA
>JANNCZ010000523.1:0-17920 GCA_031387185.1 Burkholderiales bacterium | reverse complement strand
TCCGACTATCACCACTCACTCAAACTGCTGAAAGACTTCAAGGCCCTGCATCCCCAGGTGCCGGCCAAGTCGGGCCTGATGCTGGGCTTAGGCGAGCGCGATGAAGAAATCCTCGACGTGATGCGCGACCTGCGCGCCCACAACGTCGACATGCTCACCCTCGGGCAATACCTTGCGCCCTCGGGCCATCACCTCGCGGTCAAGCGTTACGTCGAGCCATCCGTGTTCAAGATGTTTGAAGCCGAGGCCGCGAAGATGGGCTTTTCGCACGCCGCCTGCGGGCCGATGGTGCGCTCGAGCTATCACGCCGATGTGCAGGCGCATGAAGCGGGCGTGGCTTAAAGAATTTTCAGCAGCCGCAGCGGCACCCACACCGTCATCACCAGCACAATCACCAGCGCGACGCCGGCCAGCACGCGTTGCAGCGGCGTCGGGTTTTCGGGCATTTCCCACTTGCCCGGGTCCCAGCGGTCGGTCCAGGCCAGGTAGCGCGGCGGCGCCGGCGGCAGGCCCTCGCTGACAGGCGGCTTCTCATTGCCATTGTGCGAATCGCTCACGCCGCCTCTTTCAGCGCCGCCACCAGCAACGCCTCAAACTTCACAAAGTCGAGATCACCGAGATAGCTCTTGATCACGCGCCCCTGCCGGTCGATCACGAAGCTGGCCGGCACGACGCAACCCTGAATACCGCGCTACGGCAAACCCTCTACATCAGTGGCAACTGTGCGAAAACGCCAGGTGGGCAACGCTTTCGGGCCAATGACTTCAGTCCCTCGCGGTCGACTTGCTGCCGCTTTCAGGTTTGCGCGCGCGAACCGAAAACATGCGCACAAAAGTGTTGGGAAACGTCTGTTCGAAGAGGTCCCAGTTTTGAAAACTGGTCATGGTCTGGTCGTCCGGAAAACGGCGCTTGTACTCCGCGAGCACGTCCGGCCCCAAACCCTGCACCAGGTCGACCGGGATCAGTCCTGCACCGCGCAGCATGTTGTCAATCTGGGGCAGGCGGTATTGGTGCTCCATGACGTGAAATATCAAATCCCGGCAGGTGCTGACCGAGTAGAAATCCGCCCATCGGGTCAGTGCTTTCAACGGCGCGCCATCCGGGAGGCTGCGGATGTACTGCCGGAACTCCCGGATGCCGCTCGGGTCGGAGCGGATTCCGTTCTCCTTCACCTGTTGTCGTGCTGCATTGACAATCGACCGAGCCCGTTCGCTGTAGAGAGCGACCCGCAGGAAACCGCCCGGGCGCACCTGCCGGGCCAGTGCCTCAAGCCCGAGCTTGGGACACTTCATATGGTGCAGTACGCCGCTGCTCGATACGAGGTCGAAGCTGCCCTCGGCCAAGCCGAGATTGAGCAGGTCAGCCTGGCGAAACTCGATATTGTCGACGCCCAGTTCGCGTGCGCTGCGTTTGGCAAATGTGAGGCTGGCCAAACTGAGGTCGACCGCCAGCACCTGTGCGTCGGCGATATCCACTGCCAACTCGCACGCCTCCTTGCCGGTACCGCAACCGGCGACAAGAATGCGCACCGGATCGCCGGTTGGCGCGCGCAAATGGATCATCGAAACCGGATTGGCAATCCAGTCAGCCAGGCTGGCAGGCGAAAAGCGATCCAGCGAAAACCAGCGCGGATAGGGATTTTCCTCGTACATTTGGCGCACTGCGCGTGACGTTTCATCATCGATTGGACCCAGAGACACGATGTGCGCGCGCTCTGCGCGCTCGGTCAATACGTTGGTCACCGCTTTCTTGAATAAAAGCGCCCACGCGGGATCAGCGGCGCAGTTACCCATGCCCTCGGCGCCCGGCAAGTCGTGAATTGGCCGATACATGGCCAGCAGCGCCACCATGCGGGGATCCGGTAGCGCGCTCGCCGCGCCGCGCTGCATGAGTATCTCGCCATGCAGGGCCTCGGTTGCTGCGCACTCGCCGGCGCTTTCCGCATACACGTATTCGTTGTTGAAGCATTGGAGCGCCAGTGCGCATAAGAACCCCAGCGGCACTGCCGCCCGGAACTCTGGGTCGAGCAATGTCCTTGACCGGATTAGCTTGACCAAGTTCTCCAAATTGGCATCGTTCACAACGCTTTCACACAGCACCATCCGGAACAGCGCGTCATCCATGACATCGTGGAGTCCGGACGCCGTCCAGTTGCGAAATTCCGGGGCGGCAGCCAATCTTCTGATCGCCGCGTCGAGCGGCGGTGTCGTCATGAGAACGCGAATGAAGATATCCAAAAACCGCGAATGGTCAATTTCCGCACGCTGCAGGAAGTGCAGGATTTCGGTGCGCCAAAACGGGGCAATTGCGGAAGTCCTCAAGTGCCGCAGGCAGGTGATGCCCGGCTCGCGGTTCAGTGCACGTTGCGGATCCCTGACAAACGCAGCCTGAAAGAATTGCGCGGCTGCGCCCCACTGCACTTCGCTCATCAAGGCCTCTCCGAGCCGATAGTGGATCTCGGCAACCTCCGGGGCTAAACGCAATGCCTCACCATAAGATGCAATGGCGTCTTTTGCGCAACCCTGGGCGGCACGGCAGACGCCCAACCGCATATGCGCCTCGGCAAACAAGGGCGCGAGGCGCGTGGCGCGCGCGAGGCTCTCAGCGGCGACGGCGAATTGCCCCAATGCCAGCTCCGCGTTGCCGCGCGTGAGCCAATACGCCGGAATGTCTGAGCGCAGCTTGATGGCCTGCTTTGCTGCCCAAAGAGACTGGTCGTGCTCTTCCCGCTGCTGAAATATGGCGGCGAGCAGGTTCCACGCGTCGGTGAGCCGGGGGTTCGACTTCAGGAGTGACTGGCAGATCGTCTGCGCATCATCCAACGCGCCAGCTTGGCAAAGGCGGATGACCTCGCCGAGTTGCGCGCGTAGATCTGGAGGTCTGTCTGGCATGTGTGTTCGATTGTATCGCCGTGAGTTTCTAAAGAATCTTGAGCAGCCGCAGCGGCACCCACACTGTCATCACCAGCACGATGATCAGCGCGATGCCTGCCAGCACGCGCTGCAGCGGCGTCGGGTGGCCGGGCATTTCCCATTTGCCCGGATCCCAGCGGTCAGTCCAGGCCAGGTAGCGCGGCGGCTCGGTTGGGGTCGCAGCCTCGGTGTTGACGTGACCAGCCAGTGCTGTATTTTCAGCCGCATCGCCGGTCGCATGCGCCATCGGTTTGCCTTCGGGTTTGCCTTCCACCGGCGCACTCATGCCGCCTCTTTCAGCGCCGCCACCAGCAGCGCCTCAAACTTCACGAAGTCGAGTTCCCCAAGATAGCTCTTGATCACGCGCCCCTGCCGGTCGATCACAAAGCTGGTTGGCACCACGCGCACATCGCCGTTGATGGCACCGAACGCCTTGGCGATCTCGCCGCGTGCATCAAGCGCCACCTTGAACGGCAACTGGTTGCGCTCGGTGAAACTTTTCACGTAGTTGGGCGGGTCGTATTCCATCGCCACCGCAATCGTCTCGAAGCCCTGCGTGTTATATTTTTTCCAGGCCGCTGCGATGCCGGGCAACTCCTTCACGCAGGGCGCGCACGAGGTGGCCCAGAAGTTGATGAGGGTGACCTTGCCGCGCAAATCGGCGGTACTGATGAGTTCGCCTTTGAGCGTGGCGAATCTGACTTCGGGTACCGCCTTGGGGGCGCTGGCGAAGTACAGCCACGCGCCTGCCGCAGTGGCAGCTACAGCAGCGCCCACGCCAAGGATTACACTGCCGATCTTGCCGGATAATTTCATCAATTCAAGTCAATCTGAAAGACGGTGACCACATGCGCTCTGACCATTCTACCGCCCGCCGCACATTGCTCCGCGTCTGCGCGCTCTCAGCCATCGCCACCGTGACCGGGTTCGCCAGCCGCGCGGCGCAAGCCTTGTCGTGGGGCGACATCTCGAATCAGGATGCCGTGGCCGGCCTCAAGTCGGCGCTCAATTCCTCGACTGTGAAGGCGGTCGAAAAACTCGCCATCGAAGGCGGCTTCTGGAACAACGCCAAGGTGAAGATTCCGCTCCCCGGCTACCTCGAAGACGCGCGCAGCGTGATGAACGCGATCGGCATGCGCAAGCAGGCCGAGGAATTACAGATGGCGATGAACCGCGCCGCCGAAAATGCAGTCGGCGAAGCCAAGCCGATTTTTGTCAACGCCATCAAGTCGATGAGCGTGCAGGACGCCAAGGGCATCATCTCCGGCGGTCAGGACTCCGGCACGCAATACTTCAAGGGCAAGACGGTGGATGCGCTGCGCACCAAGTTTTTGCCGGTGGTCAAGAAGGCCACCGAGCGCGTCGGCCTCGCGCAAAAGTACAACGAGATTGCCGCCAGGGGCGCGTCATTTGGTGTCGTCAAGGGCGACCAAAAATCAGTCGAAACCTTTGTGACGCAGAAGGCGCTTGACGGCCTCTACCTGATGATGGCCGATGAGGAAAAAGCAATTCGCGCCGACCCGGTCGGCAAAGGCACCGAGATCGTCAAGAAAGTGTTTGGCGCATTTGGCAAGTAGCGCGTCACCTGTCTTTTTTTAAACTGCGTGGGGCTCGCGTAGTTTGAAACGCTGCAGCTTGCCGGTTTCAGTGCGCGGCAGCGTATCGACAAACGCAATCTCGCGTGGATATTTGTAGGGTGCGATCGACGCATTCACAAAATCCTGCAAGGTCTTGGCCATCGCCGCTGCGCCGCCCGCTGCGTCGAGCGCCCCTGCCTTGAGCACCACGAAGGCCTTGACGATTTGGCCGCGCGCCTCGTCCACCTGGCCTGCCACACCGCATTCGGCGACTGCATCGTGCATGAGCAGACAAGACTCCACCTCCGGCCCGGCGATGTTGTAGCCCGCAGAGATGATCATGTCGTCAGTGCGTGACTGATAAAAGAAGTAGCCGTCAACGTCCATCTCATACGCATCGCCGGTGACGTTCCAACCTTTCATCGGGCCGCTTTGAATCACGTATTGCGCTTGGCGCGGATCATCGAGATAGCGGCAACCGGTCGGGCCCTTGACCGCGAGCCTGCCCGATGCGCGCTCTGAAATCGTTGGTGTGAGCCGTTCTCCTGCCTCATTCACCACGCAGGCCTGATAGCCGGGGATGGCATGGCCGCTGGCGCCGCGCCGCGTGGCTTCAGGTGTGTGCGAGATGAAGATATGGATCATCTCGGTTGCCCCCAGGCCATCGATGATCTCGAAGCCGCTCGCGTTTTTCCACAACTGGCGCGTCGCGTCGGGCAGGGCTTCGCCGGCCGAGACGCATTTTTTGAGCGAGCGCAGCGAGTAGCGCGGCGCGATTTGCGCTGCGGGTTGGCCGGGCATCGCAGGTTTTGAAGCGGCTTTTGACTGGCGCAGTGGAGCGGCGGTGGCATTGGCCTGCGCGCCGCCCACACCTGCTTTGCCAGCATTGACCAGTACCGCCATCTGCCGGAAAAAAGTCGGTGCGGTAAAACAAATCGTCGCCTTGAACTGGTCAATCGTCTTGAGCAACACCTCAGGCGAGAGCTTTTCGTGCAGCACGGTGGAGGCACCAAAGCGCATCGGAAAGGCCAGCATGCCGCCCAGACCAAAGGTAAACGCAAGCGGCGGCGTGCCGCAAAAAATGTCGTCGCGCGCAGGTTTCAGGGTCGAGCGTGGAAAGCAATCGCACATGGCGATCACGTCGCGGTGAAAGTGCATCGTGCCCTTGGGCTGCCCGGTGGTGCCGGAGGTGAAGGCAATCAGCGCGACATCATCGGCGGCAGTGTCGCAGGCGGTGAAGGTGGCGGGTTTGCGGCCAAGCATTTCTTCCAGGCCGCCCGAGTTTTCTTCGTTGAAGTAGCCGATGCGTTGCAACGCCGGCGCGTAATGCTCACCGTTGGGGTTGGTGACGCGCGCCAGTTCGTCCCACAGGGCGAGGTCGCACAGCGCGTGGCTCACTTCGGCCTTGTCGATGATCTGCTTGAGTTCCTTCGCCCGCAACAGCGGCATGGTCGCCACCGCCACCAGACCGGCCTTGATCACGGCCAGCCAGCAGGCGGCCATCATCGCGTTGTTGGGGCCGCGCAGCAGCACGCGGTTGCCCGGCACCAGACCGAAGTCGTCGACCAGCACATGGGCGATTTTGTTGACGCGGGTTTGCAGTTGCGCGTAAGTAGCGAACACCGGGCGGCCTGCAACCGGCATCCAGAGTGCGGGGCGGTTGCCGTGGCCGGCGTTGACCGTTTTATCGAGCAGTTCTACGGCAGCGTTCATGCGTGCGGGGTATTGCAACTCGGGCAGATCAAAGACCAGATCAGGCCACTGATCGCGCGGTGGCAGGTGATCGCGCGCGAAGCTGTCGGCGTGCGCACTCGGGGCGAACGAATCTGCCTGGCCGCTTGGTGGCGCGGGGCGGCCGTTGGGGACCGGGGGGCTGCTCATGGTGGGCTCACTTCAACACTTCCTTGCCAATGATGATTTTTTGTACTTCGGTCGCGCCTTCGTAAATGCGCAGGGCGCGGATTTCACGATACAGCTTTTCGACCATCGCGCCCGATTGGACGCCCTGCCCGCCGAACATTTGCAAGGCGCGGTCGATCACCCACTGCGCGTTTTCGGTCGCGGTCATTTTCGCCATCGCCGCTTCGCGGGTGGTGCGTATTGGGGTTGAAACGCGCGCTGCTGACGCCGCTGTTGTTTCCCGGGCTGCGCTTGCCATTGCGCCAGCCGCATGCGCACCCGCAGTATCGCGTTGCCAAGCGGCGCGATAGGTGAGCAGGGCGGCAGAGTCAATCATGGTTGCCATGTCGCCGAGCGCCGCCTGCGTTAGTTGCAGGTCGGCGAGCTTACCGCCAAACATCGGGCGCGATTTTGCGCGCGCTACCGCTTCGTCAAACGCGCGGCGCGCGAAGCCCAACGCGGCAGCAGCGACTGAGGCGCGAAAGATGTCGAGGTTTTGCATCGCCAGCTTGAAGCCCCCGCCTTCGCTGCCGAGCAGATGCGTGGCCGGCACGCGGCAGTCGTCGAAGCGCAGAGTGGCGAGCGGATGCGGCGCAATCACGTCGAGACGCTCGGCGATGGTCAAGCCGGGCGCATTGGCATCGACCACAAAAGCCGAAATACCTCGTGCGCCTTTGGAAGCCGCATCGCTGCGCGCGAACACGCAATAAAAATCGGCAATGCCGCCGTTGGAGATCCAGGTTTTGGTGCCGTTGAGAACATAGCTTCCACCGGCACTCGTGCCACCACCTGCCGCCTCAAAGCGCGCGCTCGTGCTCATGGCGCCCACGTCCGAGCCGGCCTCGGGTTCGGTGAGGGCAAACGCGGCAATCGCTTCACCGCGTGCGACGCGCGGCAGATACGCAGCCTTGAGTGCGTCCGACCCGGCGAGGCTGATGGCGCCGCTGCCCAGGCCCTGCATCGCAAAGGCGAAATCGGCCAGGCCCTCGTGGTACGCCAGCGCTTCACGGATGAGGCACAGCGCGCGCGAATCGAGCTCGTCGAGCGCGCCACCGTATGCCGCCGGGACCGCGTAGCGCGTCCAGCCGCCATCACCCAAGCGCTTTACCAGCACGCGGCAGTGCGCATCGACACCATCCCTGGAACCGTTGGTGGACAAGGCTTTCAGGCCGATGCCGTGCCACGATGCGATATCTGCGGCGAGCGCATGCGCCAGCGCGCGATGCTGATTTTCAAAAAACGGCCAGGCCAGATGCGCCAGATTCATGCTGCTCCCCGTACTGTAGAAACTGCTGTTTTGAGCCGGCCGAGCAAGGTGTGCAAGGTGTGCCGATCCGCTTCGGTCAGGCCACCCATCATGCCGGCCACCCACTCCTCGTGGCGCGCGGCCATTCTGGCAAAACTGCGGCGGCCAGCCGGCGTGAGGGTCAGCACGAACGAGCGGCGGTCTTCGGCATGCGCGGCGCGGGCAACCAGGCCTTCCGCTTCCAGTTGCCCTGCAATGCCGGTGACATTGCCGCCAGTCACCATCAGGCGCTGCGACAGTTCGCCCATCTTGAGGCCATCCGGATGGCGGTAGAGCTGGGCCATCAGGTCAAAGCGCGGCATGTGACATCAAATTCGGCGCGCAATTGGGCGCGGATGGCGGTCTCGATCAGGCTGGTGCAGGTGAGCAGGCGCAGCCACAGGCGCAGGGCTTCGTGGTCACCGGCGTGGACACGCGTCTCATGGTCGAGCGGCGCCTCGGCAGCGGGTGACCCGGCAGCGGGTGACCCGGGAGAAATCACGGATGAAAATGAGGGCATCCGATTACTTTAGGTTTAAAGTAAATCACTGTCAACGGTTGTCTATAATGTTTCGGCACATACACCCGTGGGAGGCCGCCGTGAACGAAGAACAATCACTCAAATACATGCACGACTTGCTCAGGCTGATGGTGAGCAAGAAAGCATCTGACCTGTTCATCGCGGACGACTTTCCGCCCGCGATGAAAATTGACGGCAAGCTGACGCCGGTCGCCAACCAGAAACTGGCAGGTGCCCACACCCGTCTGTTTGCCGAGGCGATGATGCACGACAAGCAGCGCGCCGAATTTGCCAAGGAGCACGAGTGCAATTTTGCCGTCAGCCCGGAAGGGGTAGGGCGTTTTCGCGTCAACGTGTTCCGGCAGCAGGAACAGGTGAGCATGGTGATCCGCACCATCGCCACCGAAATTCCTTCGACTGAGCAGATGGGTTTGCCGCCGGTGCTCAACGAGATCGTGATGAGCAGGCGCGGCCTGGTGCTGATGGTGGGCGGCACGGGCTCAGGCAAGTCGACCTCGCTCGCGGCAATGATCCATCACCGCAATCACAACGCCACTGACCACATCATCACAATTGAAGACCCGATCGAGTTCGTGCACAAAAACGCCAGCTCGCTGATCAGCCACCGCGAAGTGGGGCGCGACACCCATAGTTGGTTCGCCGCCCTTAAAAACACCCTGCGCCAATCACCCGACGTGATTTTCATCGGCGAGGTGCGCGAGCGCGAGACCATGGAGTACGCGCTCGCGTTTGCCGAGACCGGCCACCTGGCGATGGCGACACTGCATGCCAATAACGCCAATCAGGCGATTGACCGCATCCTCAATTTCTTCCCGATCGACAAGCGCGACCAGGTGCTGATGGACCTGTCGCTCAATCTCAAGGCCATCATCTCGCAGCGCCTGATCCGCCGTGCCGACGGGCGCGGGCGTGCCGCCGCCATCGAGATCATGCAGAACACCCCGCTGATCGCCGACCATATCTTCAAGGGTGAAGTGCAGGAGCTCAAGGAAGCGATGGTCAAGGGCCGCGAGCAGGGCAACCAGACCTTCGACATGGCGTTGTTCGATCTCGCCGAAAAAGGCGTGATCACGCGCGAAGAGGCCATGCGCAACGCCGACTCGGTCAACGATTTGCGCGTCAAGTTCCGGCTGGAGTCCAAGTCGGCAGGTTCTGCAGCCGAGTTCAAGGGCGCGGCCGGCTTGTCCCTCGACGACGATGTGACGCGCAAGCTTGGTTTGGACAAGAAGGTCTGAGGCCGGTTGGTGTGCCATGGAACTCGGCCCCCAACTGCGCGCCCTGCGCGATTTCTACTACAAGACCGCAAAAAAGCTGCCGGACGGGCAAGACTTCGTCCATGCGCCGGGGCTGATCCGCAACCCGGCGTTCTTTACCCTGGAACATCTCAAGACCCATCTCAACAACCCGTTCCTGATGCCGGGCTGGTTCAAGCTGTTCTGGCAGGGGCAGGCAGTCGATTGCGCGCCGGCCGTGGGCCACAAGGTGATTCAGGGCGCAGAAGTGCCGTTTCTCAACAAGGGCATCCTGGAGCAATACCTGGCACGCGGTGCCTCACTGGTGCTTGAAGGCCTTGATCTGCTCGAACCACAGATCAACGCCATGTGCGGCGCCATCGATCAAGCCGGCGGGAAGGAAAACACCACGGTTTTTTCCAACGCAGTGGTGTTTTTCTCGCAGGCCGCCGGTGGCGAAGCCTACCGCGGCCACCTCGACACCTCCGACGTGCTGGTGGTGCATCTGGCCGGCGCCAAGCGCTGGAAAATTCATCAGCGTCAGTCACCGCGCTGGGTGGACTTGAACGAACTCGACGCCGCGCGCATGGGCCCGGTGCAGGCTGACTTCGTCATGCGCGCCGGCGACGCCCTGTTCATGAAGAGCTGCACCCCGCACCGGGTCGAAACCGCCGTCGATTTTTCGCTGCATTTGTCGTTTGACATCTGCGATCGCGGCATCAATGCCGACACCGCGCTGCATCTGCTGATGGAGCAGTACAACCGTGATGCGGCAGCCTGCTACGCTCCAGCGGACGCCATTCTCGGCAAACTCGCGCGCCACGTGGCCTCACCGGCCTACCTGGAGCGCATCGCCGCGCTGGCGCAGGCGCAGCAGGAAAACTACCGCCGTGCGCGCGATGCCTTTGCCGTCAACCGGGTTTCGGCGCTGGACCGGCTCATTTCGCTGGTGCAGACTGAAAATTCAGAAGTCACGCGCGCAACGCCTTGACCGTCCAAAGTAGCGGCGCACTGAGGCTGAACGGTGTATCGAAATGCGTAGTGATAGGCCTGCCGGACTCTCGATAGGCAATCCGCAAGTAGTAAGGCGCATTCCCGTCGCAAGAATCGGAAATCGGCGCGAAGTCTACCGATCAATTTTGTGTCAATTTTGTTGCGGACGACCAAGAATTTCCGTAAAATGACATATATGTCATTTCTGTCCGATTATCATGCCCGATAGAGTGCGGGAGCGCTTGTACCGGCTGCAGGAAGATGTGCTGGTCAGATTGCAGGGGATGAACGATGCGCAATTCTCTGCCGCCAAGCTATGTGGCGGCACCGCTTTGGACCGGTGCTGGCTCGCGCACCGGATGTCATGGGACCTTGATTTTTTCCTGCCAGGAGGATTTGGCGCGGGCAGGCTCGCCGCTGCGCTCAAAGCAGCCGCTATCGAATATGAAACGCTTGATCTCGTCGACAGTCTTGATCGCGCCAATCAACTGCACGGCTATGTGTTGCACGCCGGCCAACGGTTAAAAGTCTCATTTGTTGAAGACGCATACTTTGATTTGTTTCCTGCCGTCGAAGTCCCGTTTGGATCTGCCACCGTGAAGACCGAACCAGTGGCCGGTTTGTACCATCGCAAGCTGCGCACGGTCTCTGGCGCCACCGGCGCGGGCGATAGCGTTGAAGGCGGGCGGCAAAAAGCGCGTGATTTATTCGACCTTTACGTTTTGTCGTGCGCGGTGATGCCGCTGCGCCCGTTCATTCAGTCACTCCCCTACGCGTTTCCGGCCGCCGCGTTTGAAAATGGTCTGGCCGGCATGCCCTGGTTTGACCTGATGGATGAACTGAACGAAATCCTTTGCGCGCCGCGCTGGAACGAGGCAAAGGACATCGAATTTCTGCAGAAGGCGCTGTACCGGGAGATTGGCGCAGATACGGTGCCCGGCAATGACTGACATGCGAAATACCGGCACTGCGCCTGCGCTGCGTGCCAGCCGGGACGACGATGACAACTGGGCCACGTTAAGCCGTAAAGTGTTTTGGGATCGCGCTGTACCCCTCGCCAAATGGCGCGCCGGTGTGAGCGCAGGGCATCGTTCGTATTTGCCTGATTCGATCAGCGTCATGACGCCGGCCCAGTTTGTCCGCCACTATGGCAAACGTGCCTTCGTGCGCGACTGGCCCCGCCTGCGTGCGGCACTTCCGCAGGAAGCGCTCAGACACGCCCCGCGGTTTGACCTCGCCTGGAGCCGCGCGGCCGGCGGCGGCTTCAATCTCTGGCCCGTACCGGACTTTCATTTGTTGTCGGGCAAGCGGCGCTTGTTCCTGGTGAGTGTTGCCAAAACACCGGGCCAAAGCATTTACGAAATGGCCAATACGCTCGGCGTGCAATACCGCAGGGCGCATGACCATGCCACCAGCCTGATCGCCGCCGGGAAAATCCGCGCCGTCGACGCAGTCCAGAATGGCCGGCGCAAAAAAATCCTCTACCCGGCGTATCCCAAGCCGACGGCAAGTAGCTGATGCGCACCGATGAACCCGCTCCCACACTCCTGCGCCGACGCACGCCACAGGGGGTTGGGTTGATGCCGCATTACCGCAGGCTGTGGCTAAAAAACGACAAACCTTTCGTTTTCCGCTCCCCACAGACGAAAAAGGTTGCCCTTCCCCCGCCGCTTTTGTGACAATTAGCACATGCTTCTCATCCCAACCGGAGAAGTGATTTTCGGGTACCTGAAGTTTAGGCAAAGTAGTGCACGGCAGTGAGGGTGTACGCGACGGAATTCCCGCACATCTTTCTGTCAATGTTTAATCCAAGAGGAGATTTACATGCAAAAGAAACTTCTCGCAGTTGCAGTGCTGTCCGCCTTCTCCGGCGTGGCGGCAGCGCAATCGGCGAATGTCACACTGTACGGTACCATCGTTCAGCACGTAGAGACCGCATCAGCTACCGGCGGCGACAGTTCACCCACGGCCGCCAACTCGTCGGCTCGTGCCGGTGCAATTGGCGGTGCGCGTGTTGCTGCGCCCGGTGTTGGCGTAGCTGGTGTTGCCGACCAGGAAAGCCGCTTCCGCTTCAATCCTGCCGGCACCAACTTCGGCATTCGCGGCACGGAAGATTTGGGCAACGGCCTGTCGGCTTGGTTCCAGATGGAACTTGGCGTTCAAATAGGTAACTCCCCGCCAAACTCCGGCACCAACCACGGCACCGCTGCGACCTACCGCAACACCGCTGTCGGCCTGCGCTCCAACACCTGGGGTACCGTGCTGTTCGGCATGTGGGACACCCCGTTTAATGTGATGGTGAGCTCGACCAACGCCAACGGTCGTGTCGGTGGCGCCTCAACCGGCCACCACGCCAATCTGCTTGGTTCGTCCATGCTTGGCCAAGGTGCCGTATCCGGCCAAGCCACGGCCGCATGGTGTTCGGCTGCCGCCGGTGGAACCGCCGCCGGTTGTTTCAACTTCGGTACCAACTTTGACCGCCGCGAGCGCTCGTCGATCCAGTGGTGGTCGCCGAACTGGAACGGTTTCGAAGCGCGCGTTGCCTACAACGTAACGGCCGATGGCGCTGGCGTGACTCTGAGCAATCAAGCCGGCAGCAACAACGTCCTGAAGCAAAACATTTGGGATCTGTCGATTGGTTACACCAATGGCCCGCTGTATGTCGGCTACGCCTACGAGCGTCAGAATGACACCCTCGCTGCTGCCATCCGTACCTTTACCGCAGCTGGTATCGGTGCCGGTGAAGGTACCGGTGTCTGGACGACGGGTGCCAATACCGCCGCAGGCGACAGTTTTGTCAGCAGTTCCAGAGGCAATGGCCATCGCCTCGGTGCCAAGTATGCATTCAGCAACGGCATCGGCATCGGCGGCATGTGGGAAAGCACTGCTTGGGATATCGGCTACGGTGTGCGCAATGGCGTCGCCGCAGCAGCCTCGCAAAACCTGACCGCCCTGAAAAAGACCGCATGGCGTCTCCAGGCAAACTACACGTTTGGCAGCCATTTCGTTGGTGTTGACTACGTGCGCGCCAATGCGCTGACGGGCAGCATCGCTTCGGCGACTGCAGCAGCGGCCAACACGTTTGATGGCAGCGGTACCAGTTCGCGTGCATGGCAGTTGCATTACAACTACGCACTGTCGAAGCGTACCGCGATCGGCGCGTACTACAACACCGTGCGCAATGACACCAACGCCAACTACTCCGGCCTCGTGTTCGGTGGCCTCGCAACTGCCCCCGGCGCATCGCCGAAGTACCTGGGCATGCAAGTGCGTCACTCGTTCTAATCTGGTTTACACCAGTTCTGAACTGGAAAACGGGGGCTTCGGCTCCCGTTTTTTTTTGCCCTTTTTTTGTGTAAGGAGTGCGGTTTTGAGGCGCATGCTTGGGGTGCATTGATGCAGCGAAAAATAACCATTACCGTGGACGAAGCAGTGTACGAGGGGTTGGCGCGTATTGTCGGGCGTCGCCGCATCAGCCGCTTTATAGAGGATTTGGTGCGGCCCCATGTCATGGGCGAGCATCTGGAAGACGGTTACCGCGCGATGGCGGCAGATGCCGGGCGCGAGCGCGACGCATCAGAATGGATCAACGGGCTGGCGGGGCGGGCCACCGCTTTGGATTGCGCACATTGTGAATGACGGCCAAGAGATGCACCAGATCACCGTGAATCACAAAAGCTTCGCCAATTTCACGTACTGCCCGGCCGGAAAACCTTATGCGGAATGCCACGTGCCGTTTCTGAGATGCGATTTGACCTCTGCCCAAGAGTAGCCTGCGTCCGGATCGCGCTCAAATTCCTTCAGCCGCTGTTCAAGGTCTGCCTTTAATTCGAATGAAATATCAAGGCCCGCCGGGGTGGACGCAATACTGTCCCAAATCAACTCCACGAGCTGAACACGTTCCTGCAACGGTAATTCCAGTATTTCGGCAACCGAGGCTTGATTCATAGGGGCGAGATTATCATGGAACTAATGTGATTGGTGTCCGACTGACCGCTTGCCGACTGCGGGGCGCTTCACGCGCGCGCAGAACACCAAACTTTGGGGCCCTGATGCAGCAGCAACCCGATGTACAACCTGCGCCATTTTGACGATCTGCCAGTTAACCTGGTGAACCCTTGGGCGGGCGTGCAATGACGCACCCGAATCTTGCTTTTTCCAAGTGGCCGGCATAGTTTAATACAACTCATTAAGTTACAATAAGTGAAACTTAATGAGTTATATTAGATGCAACCGATTCGGCACTTGATGCAGAGCCTCGCAAGACTTGCCAATCCGGAGCATTGCCTGTTCACGCCTTTTGACTTGCGTGCGCTGCTGCCTGGATTGTCAGCGGCGGCGTTCAAAACGCTGCTGAGCCGGTCGGTGCAGGAGGGCGGCTTGACGCGGGTCTGCCGTGGTCTTTATCTCTACGAGCCGGTCGCGCGGGCTGATGGGCTGCTGCTGTTTCACGTGGCGGCACGCTTGCGTGCCGATGGGTTCAATTACATTAGCCTGGAAACGGTCTTGAGCGACGCCGGGGTGATCTCGCAGATGCCGGTCAATTGGATCAGCGTGATGTCGTCCGGGCGCAGCAATGTCATTTCCTGTGGCCGCTGGGGGTCGATCGAGTTCGTCCGCACACGGCAGCGGGCGGATGATTTGACCGGGCGATTGCACTACGATGGCCGTTGCAAATTGTGGCGTGCCAGTGTGCCGCAGGCACTGCGCGACATGCGCGCCACCCATCGCAGTCTGGAGTTGGTCGATTGGAGTGCGGCGCATGAGTTTGTTTGATTTGTTGGTTGATGAGGCGCTCAAAAACCGGCAAGACCTTGCGCCACTGCGCATGGTGGTGGAAAAGGAGTTGCTGCACCATGATATTTTGCGGGTGCTCAGCGATGCAGGTCTGCTGGCCCGGCTCACTTTTATTGGCGGCACTTGTCTGCGCGCGTGCTATGGCTCGAACCGCCTCAGTGAAGACCTTGACTTTACGGGAGGGTCAGAGTTCAGCCGCGACCGCCTGGCCCGGATGGGGCAAGAGTTGATCAATAGCCTGCAGACCAAGTACGGGCTTGCGGTGGCGGTAAGCGAGCCCACCCGCGAGACGGGAAACGTCGATACATGGAAGCTCAAGGTGCAAACCCGGCCGGGGCGCAAAGACGCGCCCGCCCAGCGGATCAATATTGATGTCTGCGCTATTTCGAGTTACCAGGCGCGGCCGGTGTTGCTACTCAATCCCTATGGGGTGGAAATGGGAACCGGTGGATTGATCCTGCAGGCCGAGAGCCGCGAAGAGATATTTGCTGACAAACTGGTGGCGTTTGCGCTGCGCGCCAATCGTGTCAAGTTCCGCGACCTGTGGGATCTGGCGTGGCTGCATCAACAAGGGGTGAAACTGCCAGTCGACCTGGTGCCAGCCAAACTCCGGGATCATCAGTGTCCGCAATCGCAATTTCTGCGGGTGCTCGATGCGCGGCGGCTGGCATTGCAGAACGATGCAGGCATGGCAGCCGGTTTTCGACAGGAAATGCGCCGGTTTTTGCCCGCTGACCTGGTGAGCAGCACGGTGGATCAACCCCCCTTCTGGGGTGCACTCACGGCGCTGATCGACGATTTATGTACGCAGATCCGGCGGTTTTTGTCCGGGGCAACGCCTGATTCGGGTTTTTCAATGTGAGGCGCGGCGCGCCACACTGGCCACACGCAACCTGCGCCATTTTGACGATCTGCCAGTTAACCTGGTGAACCCCTGGGCGGGCGTGCAATGACGCCAGAGTACTGCTGTGCGCGAAGCTAAACTATATTGAGGGATTGACGTGAGGGGATCTGCGAAATGCGGCGCAACGAGATAGCGGGGCAGCGAGCGTGAGTGACACATTCATTGCGGCAGTGGACCGCGCTCTGCGTGCTGCACTGCCCGGCAGCGTGCCGTTGCGCCCGGCCAGCGCACAGGGCGCGCACCCGCTTGCCTCGGGCGACAAAGCGCACGCCGCAGCACTGATGCGCATCAATCACGTGGGTGAAATCTGCGCTCAGGCGCTGTACCACGGTCAGGCGCTCACCGCGCGCACGCCTGAAGTGCGCGCTCACATGGAACGCGCCGCCGCCGAGGAGGGCGAGCACTTGGTGCTGTGTGCGGCGCGCATTGCCGAGCTGGGCGGGCGCACCAGCCTGCTCGGTCCCCTTTGGTATGGCGGTGCCTTTGCGCTCGGCGCATTGGCGGGGCGCGCGGGTGATGCCGTCAGCTTGGGCTTTGTTGCCGAGACGGAAAAGCAGGTTGAGGCGCATCTCGAAAGCCACTTGACCGCTGCGGACGCTCGCAGCTTGCCCGCCGCAGACACGCGCTCGCGCGAGATCGTGGAAAAAATGCGCGATGACGAAGCGCGTCACCGGCGCGAAGCCACCGCAGCAGGCGGTGTCACACTGCCCCTACCCGTACGTCTGGCGATGAAGGGGATGGCGAAGGTGATGACGACGGTGGCTTACCGCGTTTGATTGCAAAGTGGTGCGAAGCGGCGCACAATATGCGCATTCAATCATGCGCACGATAATGTGCTGACATCCTATGCTGACATTCGACAACGCCCCCAAAAAGGCAGCCAATCTGACTCTTAATTCTGCGGCGCTTGCACTGGCGCGCGAGCTCGGCATGAATGTCTCGCAGGCGGTCGATACATTCTTGCAGGAAGAAGTACGCCGTCTTTACCGGGAGAAATGGCGCGCTGAAAACCGGCAGGCGATTGCGGCCTACAACCAGCGTGTCAGGCGCGACGGCGTGTTCGGCGACGATGTGCGCAGCTTTTGATGGCACGCTACGATGTATACCGGAACCCACGCAAGGAAAGCGTGCGTCAGGTTCCCTATCTGCTCGACGTGCAGAGCGATTTTCTGGAAGACCTTGACACCCGCGTGATCGTTCCCTTGCGCGTCGCCACTGCGGTGTCGCGACCGGTGACCAGGCTCAATCCGGTGTTCACGGTTGATGCTCTTCCGGTGGTCATGGATACGCCTCAACTCGTTGGTTACCCGCGCAGCGCGCTAAAACGCCCCGTCGCCAATCTTGGTGAGAGAGCCTTCGAGATTCAGAACGCGCTCGATTTTTTGTTTGCTGGCGTTTAGCCGCCGTTGATGCGCGCAAGTTCGCGCAGCTTGGCGTACTTCATCAGGCTGTTCTGGCACCCGATCAGGATGTGCACCAACCCCGGCGCGCCATCCAGAAAACCCAGGCGGAACACGTAAAACTTGAGAAAGCGCGCCAGCGGCGCCAGCGCCATGCGCACGGCACTCACGCTCTTGCCCTGCTCGTGAAGGCGCTGCGCCTGCAAATCGGTATAGCGGTTTTGTTTGGCGAGATAGCTTGAGAGTGTCTCTGACGACTCATGCATCAAATCGCCCGTGAGTGTCCCCACGTTCACGCCAGCCGCAGGCACCACATGCTCGTGCACCGGGTCATCGCTCCAGCGCGCGTGGCGGCGGTCGAACAGGCGCAGGTTCCAGTC
>JANNCZ010000520.1:0-4631 GCA_031387185.1 Burkholderiales bacterium | reverse complement strand
AGCGGAATGTCCTTGAGCGCTTCGGAGCTTTCCGACAAATAGCATAGCGTGCAGTCCAGGTTGCAACGCTGCGTGATCTCCAGCGCGACGCAGCCGATCGCCCAGCGCTGGCCCATTTGCTGGCCCGGCTGCCATTGCCCGGTCTGCTCCATGCGGCGGCGTGCCAGCGCCACTGGCGTGGCGCCGTTTGCATCAAGTGCGAAGGGTTGGTGCGCGGCGATCTGGCCGCGCGTCATGCAAACGGTCACGCCGTCAACGTGCGACAACGGCTTCGGCAATTCCTGCGAGCGCCTTGCGTAAATTCTCGGCCGCAGGGCAATTGGCAGCGCCGTGGCGTTGCGCCAGCCAGACTGGATCGTTGTAGCTGATCCATACCTGCGCACTCGCATCTTCGGTCACCAGCGCCTTGAGCGGCAAGTCGATGCCGGCTGATTGTGCACACTCCATCAGGGGAGTGCCGCCCTGCGGATTGCCGAAGATCAGCAACTCGGTGGACCGCAAGGTTTTGCCCACTTTGGCAGCGCCCGCCGCATGATCAATGCGCGCGAACACGTTCAGGCCGCGCTGTTTGACGATGTCCTCCAATTTGCTCATCGTCTCCTTGGCACTATGCGGGCTCTTGACGGCAATCAGGCCGTCGGCGGCGCTGGCCAGTGCAGCCACACCAAACAGGGCAAGGCCCACCAGCGTACGAA
This sequence comes from Burkholderiales bacterium, assembly GCA_031387185.1. GTDB lineage: Bacteria > Pseudomonadota > Gammaproteobacteria > Burkholderiales > JAEUOS01 > CANJDH01. Next base: position 3,936 of record JANNCZ010000520.1, on the reverse strand, counting down.
TCGTCATACTGCCTCCTTCGGTGATAGTCCAACGGAGTCATACGCGCGCACCGTGCGCGCAGATGCAGTGGGGCTGAAACCCGCTTCTGGTGCGGCTCTCCTGGCAGGTATGGCAGATTCTATCGGCCTGTACCGGAATGCCGTACGCGCACATGCGTGCGGAAACATCGCCCTCAGATGTAAAATGCTGCCACGCAACACCAAGACTTCGTCTGGCTTTTTTGGGGTTGCGCCCATGTTGCCCTTCGCGCTGCGCGCCTATCTTCTACCTCGCTCCCCATCCGGTCATGGCCTCCACCCTTTTCGCCCGCGTTGAACTCGTTCCCAAAGACCCGATCCTCGGCGTCACCGAAGCGTTTGTCGCGGACAAGAACCCGAAGAAAGTCAACCTCGGAGTCGGCGTCTACAACGACGACAGCGGCAAGCTGCCCTTGCTCGCCTGTGTGAAAGCGGCCGAAGAAGAAATTGCCAGGGCGCTGGCACCGCGCGGCTATCTGCCGATCGACGGTCTGGCCGCTTACGACAATGCGGTACGTGATCTGGTGTTTGGCGCGGACAGCGAAATCGTCAAGAGCAGCCGCGCAGTTACGGTGCAGGGCCTGGGCGGCACTGGTGGCCTCAAGATTGGTGCCGATTTTCTCAAACGCATCAACCCCGATGCCGAGGTCTGGATCAGCGATCCTTCGTGGGAGAACCACCGCGCTTTGTTCGAAGGCGCGGGGTTTGTAGTCAAGACCTATCCCTATTACGATGCGGCGAACAAGGATGTGAATTTCGCTGCCATGCTCGCCGCGCTGCAAGGCGCCAAGGCGGGCACCATCGTCGTCCTGCACGCCTGCTGCCACAACCCGACCGGCTACGACATCAATGCAGCCCAGTGGTCGCAAGTGATTGAAGTGGTGCGGGCGCGCGATCTCATTCCCTTCCTCGACATCGCCTATCAAGGCTTTGCCGAAGGCATCGAAGCGGATGGTGCTGCTGTGCGTGCGTTCGCCGCCACGCCCGGGCCGCTGCTGGTGTCCAGTTCATTTTCCAAATCTTTTTCGCTCTATGGCGAGCGCGTCGGCGCCCTCTCTGCGGTGGGCGCCAACACTGAAGAAGCGGCGCGCCTGCTGTCGCAGTTAAAGCGCATTGTGCGCACCAACTATTCAAACCCGCCCACCCATGGCAGCAAGATTGTGGTGACCGTGCTCGGCAACCCGGCTCTGCGCAAGCTGTGGGAAGACGAACTCAAAGAGATGCGCGAACGCATCAAGGCGATGCGTGTCAAGCTGGTGGAGAGCATTGAAGCGCGCGTACCCGGCGCCAACTTCCAGTTCATCATCCGCCAGCGCGGCATGTTTTCCTACTCGGGTCTGACGCGTGAGCAAGTGCTGCGATTGCGTGACGAGTACTCAATTTACGCGATTGAGAGCGGACGCATCTGCGTGGCCGCGATCAATACCAACAATATTGACTACATCGCTGATGCGATCGCGACAGTGATCAAATAAGATGCAGCGGCTTCACGCGGGGCAGCGGCTTCACGCGCCCGCTGGCTTTACAGCAAAGCCCGCTGCGGCGGGCTTGCTTTCGCCAGCCGCACCTCCGGTGCTCTGCTTCATTTGCCGAACAGCTTGCCGATCTTGTCGCCAACGGTTGACCCGATCGATGTGCCGACACCCGGCAACAGCACACTGCCGACCACCGCACCGGCCATACTGCCTTTGGTGGGCAGTAATACCGGCGCATCGAGGGTGCCGCTCACCGCGAGTGGCACGCCCACCAGCCCGCCGGTGCCCTTGACTTCGGTGTCGATGCGGCCTGCCAATTGTTTGGCGGGGCTGATATCGACATTGCCGATGGCCTTCAGGACGCCGGAAATCACGCGCACGTTTTGCAGCTTGAGCGCGCGGCCTTGCACCTTCATGGCGCCGGTCAATTGATCGAACTGGGTGCTGCCGCCACCCGCGCCACGTCTGAGCAGGCTCTGTGCAGCGGACGCGAGATCGAAGCCTTGCAGCACGCCATTGCGCACGTCAAACGTAATCTCTGCGTTGAACGCTTCGGCCAAACCTGCCGGCTGGGGTGCCTGCGCGCGGAAGGGACCAGAGGCATCGAGCTTGCCCGTGAGCGCTGATTTGAGCTTGAGTGACTGCGTCAGCGATGCAAGCTCGACACCGGTCACTTTGAGGTCGCCTGCGAACCGCCAGCCTTTTTGCCACGCAAGATCAGCCTTGCCAACTGCCGTGCCACCGTACAGGGCTGCAGTGATGCTGCCGAGTTCCAGCTTGTCGTTGGCAACGCGACCCGTCGCTTGCAGCCGGTCAAAGCGCAGCTGCGGCCCAAGCGGCAGTTGCCAATCCTTGGCCTCCAACGTTAGCGTCCATTCTGCGCCGGGTGCAATCGGCGCACCAACCGCTGCCGCTGCAGCAGTTGCCACAGTGGCATCTGGCTTCAGGGTCAGCGTGGCTTTGCCATCGTTCGTGCTGATGCGCGCGCTTTTCACCGGCATCGCCGCGCTGTTGTTGAGATCCACATCGGCTTCAAACACCGGCAGTTTGCCAGCAGCCAGTTCAATTTGTACCCGACTGGCCCGCACGCGCTCCACCTTCAGCGCCGCGCCAGTATTCGGCGTGGCGGCAGCAGCCTGCGCCAACGCCACTCCTTTGGGTGTGATGCTGACCTGCTCCAACTCAATGCTGCGCAATGCTGGCGCATCCGACAACAGCGACCACAAGCGTGGGTAGACGGCAACGCGTTGCACTACGATCGCGCCGTCGGCCACATCGAGCGCTTTGACGGTAGCGTGCGGCAGCGGCAGCAGCGCCACGCCGATACCGCCAATGCGTACCGGTGCGCCCAAACGCGCACCGGCGTCCGTCTCAATGCGTCCGATCCATGCGCCGGTGGGTATCAGCCATGGTGCAGCCGCAATAGCAACCAGCAGCAGCGTCAAGCCGCCGAGCAACCATTTGTCACGTTTTTGCATGCTCGCTACCCTCCCGCGCCCCTGACTGTTGGGTCATCGTGGCGCCAAGAATACCGCAGCCCGCCGCGTATTCTCATGTCGAGCGCAAAAATGATGCACTGCACTCAGGATTCAGTTTATAATTGTCGGCTGTCCTGTCTGCTTTTATTCGCGAATCGAATTCGTTTCCGCGGAAATTCGCGAATGAGCGTAGCGGGCAAACCTCTGTCGATGTATTTTTATCAACGCTTCACCCCCAATCTGTAAAGGAAACCTCATGAAGAAGTCGCTCCTCCTCGCCGCCCTCGTGGCTGCTGCTGTTGCCGCTTGCGGCGAAGAAAAGAAACCCGCTCCGGCTCCCGCACCTGCTCCGGCCGCTGCACCTGCACCTGCTCCGGCTGCTGCACCCGCTCCGGCACCTGCTGCTGATGCTGCCAAGCCTGCTGAGGCCCCCAAAGCTGACGCACCGAAGGCTGACGAGAAGAAAGACGGCGCTGCTGCCGCTCCTGCTCCCGCCGCCGCTGCCGCCGAAGCCGCCAAGACCGCTGCTGGTGCCGTAATGGAAAAAGGCAAGGAAATGGCAAAAGACGCTGCGAAAGAGGGCGCTGCTGCTGCAGTCGTGATGGAAAAAGGTAAGGAAATGGCCAAGGATGCGATGAAGAAGTAATTCTTCAGCGCATCAGCAAAAAAGCCGGGGCAACCCGGCTTTTTTGTTTTCTGCATTCGATTTTCTGGGTGCGCGTGTGGGTGCGCCCCTGTTGCAGTTAGAGACTGCGCCAGTCAAAGCCTTCCTCCTGCCCGGCGACACCGATCCATTCCGGCGCGCAATCGAGTGCCGACGCCAGTGCCGCCCGCGCAAGAGCCGCCGTATTGTTCTGCCGGCTCAAGTGGGCGGCCAGCACGTGCTGCAAACCATCGTGCTTGACCGCAGAGAGCAGCATTGCAGCCTGGTCATTGCCCAGGTGTCCGTAGCTCCCGCCCACCCG
>JANNCZ010000317.1:0-2479 GCA_031387185.1 Burkholderiales bacterium | reverse complement strand
GCGTCTGAGCGGCTTCTGCGCGACGGGCTGCGCCTGTTGTCGATCCCCTACGCGTTGACGCAGGTGAGCGAAGCATTTTTTCGCCGCCAACGGGCAGCCGCCCAAATTGCCCTGACGCTGCTGCCGGACGCCGGCGACCTGGGCCGCATTTTGCTGGCGGCAGGCAAACCCGTGGTGGGCGGGCGCCTCGTCGCCGCCTTGCACGCCGCTGGCCGCGAGCGCGACGCCGCCCAGTTGCGCAACGCGCTCACAAGTGCCGGCTATCGTGTCAATCAGCCGGACCCGTTCGAGACGCCGCTGATAGACCTGGGGCCAGCGGTGAAACGCTCGCCCTACATGCTGCGCCTGCATCACATGTGGACCGCCATGCGCAGTGATGCGATCGCGGCATTTTCAGTGCCGCCGGGCCGGGCCAAAAACCGCGCGGCATACCTTTCCGATATCGATGCCCGCTATGCCGCTGACGCCTACAACTCGCTATCGATCGAGGGCTATAACGTCACCCCCGAGTTGATCGCGCGGGTTCGCGCGGGTGCCTGGAACCCTGCTTCGGAAACGGATAGACGCTCGCGCGACTCGCTCGCGGCCAAGGGATATAGCCTGGCGCATGAACAGGTCAAGCTGACCATCGGCCTGATCCTCAAGGGGCAAAACCCCGGCGGTGCGGTGCGCGCGGCATTGCCAGACTGGCACCGCGCGCTGTGGACGCCCTCGGTGCAGGCAGGCATTCTGAAGCCGGAAGATCTGGCCGGCTACCGCAACAGCCCAGTCTATATCCGCAATGCGGATCACGTGCCGCCCCCGCGCGAAGCCGTGCGCGATTGCATGCCCGCCCTGTTTGATCTGCTCGAAGCCGAAGACCACGCGGCGGTGCGTGCCGTGCTCGGCCACTATTTGTTCGTGTTTATCCACCCCTACCTGGATGGCAATGGCCGCCTGGGGCGCTTCATCATGAACGCCATGCTCGCGTCCGGCGGCTACCCGTGGACCGTCATCACGATGAAACAACGCGCGATTTATTTCGATGCGCTCAATCAGGCTTCCGGGAAAGGCAACATCGCGCCATTTGCAAGATTTCTCGGCAAGCTGGTGCGTGCGCAATCGGCAGCGGGGTACCGGCCGGCGCGTGCGAAGAAGTAGTCACGCCAGGCAACCCGCCAGGATCGCCTTCAAAGGCATGCCGGAAAACCTTGCCCACCAACGCTTTTGCACATCGCCATCGCGCCATCCGCACGTATCAACGGTTTCAGAGCCATGATCTTTCCAGCCTCCAAACTATAGATGCGATTTTTACGGCAACCGCGCCGCTTCAGCTATGATTGAGTTGTTGATCCAGTGATAAGTAAGACGCGTTCCCTGATCCACAGCAACATCCGCTGCATTCCTCGCGGCGATGCAGGCGCCACCGGCCAGGCCCCGACAAGAAGGCCGGGGTGACAAAGGAGAGATGGCCGCAATGCCCGCAATCGTTCTCGATATTCTGCAGGCGCTCGCCGCCGGGCTGCTGGTCGGCGGCACGTACGGCCTGATGTGCGTGGGCCTGGGCATCATCTTCGGCGTGATGCGCGTGGTCAATTTCGCCCATGGCGAATTCATGATGCTGGGCATGTACACCGCGTTTTATCTGGTGTCGTGGCTCGGCTTGATGTCTCTGTTTGGTCCTTACGCGGGGCCGGTGGTAGCAGCCTTGCTGGCGGGGCCGATCGTGTTTGTGCTCGGCTGGCTGCTGCACAAACATTTGATCGCCACCGCCACCGGCGCGCGCGAGGCCGGCGCGGAGGCAGGGCCATTACACCCAGATCATTCTGACCCTTGGTGTGTCACTGATCTTGCAAAACGGCGGGCTGATTGTGTTTGGCTCGCTGCCGACGTCGATCCAGACGCCGATGTCGCGCGAGTCGTGGGAGATTGGCAACGTGTTCATCAATCAGGCCAAGACCATCAGCTTTGTGATCTCGGCCATGCTGGCCTTCGCGCTGTATGTGTTCCTCGCGCGCTCGCGCTTGGGCAAGACCCTGCGCGCGGCAGCGGACAACCCGGTGGCGGCCGCTTATGTCGGCATCGATGTGGACCGCTCGCACCGGCTCGCGTTTGGCCTCGGCGTCGGCATCACCGCGATTGGCGGCGGGCTGATCGCGACCACGCAAACGTTTCAGCCGTATGTCGGCTTTGATTTCGTTATCGTCATGTTTGCTGGCGTGGTGTTGGGCGGCATGGGCAGCATCCTTGGTGCGTTTTGGGGCGGTCTGTTGATCGGTGTGGTGCAACAGATGTCGACGCTGATCCTGCCGTATCAGCTGCAGAACACGGCCATCTTCGTGGTCTTCCTGGGGATCGTGTTCCTGCGCCCGCAGGGCTTGTTCGGCACCAATGTGCAGAGGGCTTGAGGCATGCAAAAGCGCGTCCCGCTGCCGGCTGCCGGCCTGCCCACGATCAAGAAGAGCGCCAGGGCCCGCTGGGGCTGGCTGCTGCCGCTGGC
>JANNCZ010000288.1:0-3003 GCA_031387185.1 Burkholderiales bacterium | reverse complement strand
CCGAGCGTAATGCGCTCGCGCTGCGTCAACTGAAAGCGCTCGTCCGCATCCGTCACCAGCCGCATCACCTCTGGCTTCACAATGCGCCGCTGAATCGTCACCTTCACCCAATCCACGCCCTCCTCCGGCACGGGAGCCGGGCGGCCTTGCGACAACAGCCGGTCGTAGATCAGATCAAAGCCGCTGCCCTCGCGCTCCATCAAACCCAGATCGTGAAACACCCGCGCCAGCCCCTCGTTGCGGCGCCGGCTCGCATGCAGCATGTTGCGCGGTGTCACCCCCAGCGGCAGACGGCCCGGGTTCACCACTTCGAGCCGCTCCGGATGCAGATTGAGATAAATGTCGCCCTGCTGCGTATACGGCCGGTGCACCAGCGCATTGACCAGCAGCTCACGCACCACCTTCTCGTCATAAGCCGGCACACTGCGCCGGTACAAACCCTCGGCCACCTCGTAGCTCTCGCGGAAATCCGGCACCTCGCGCCAGATCGCATCGACCAGCTCGACCGGCGACAGCGCGCAATCGTCCCACACCCACTTGTTGATCTTCTTGCCCTGCTCGTCATACTTGATCGCCTGCACCAGCGGCGCAGTGCCCAGCGCCCGCCGGTCCACCGTGGTACTAAGCAGCAGCACACCCAAATGCGTCAGCGTGCCATCAACAGGCAAGCCCGCGGCCAACCCATAGTGCGTCAGCAACTCATCGGCCCGCTTCTCCTTCACCGAATCCTTGACGCGATCAGCACTGTGAATGCCCGCCACAAAGCGCGCCAGCTTAGCCATGTCCACCGCATCACGTGGCACCCGGCTATCCATCGCCTCCCAAGGCCGCCCCGGCCGCTCGTTGGCCAGCCGCAGCACATCGTCACCCAGGACAGGCTGACAGGTGTCCCCCACCCGCAAAAAGTAACGCCCGTCCCGCGTCGACGCCACGCTCGGCGACCGGTCAATCGCCAACTCGATGAACTCTCCGCCATTGGCCGCGCTGCGCAAACTCGGCAGCGCCTGCACATTCACCGTCAACTCGCCGATGCGCCTGCGCAAACGATCCAGCAAATCCGGCGGCACCATCTGCCCGGCGGGCGGCACCGCCTCGCCATCCTCAATGCCGATCAGCACGCGGCCACCCGCGCCGTTGGCGAAGCACACGCAGTCTTTCGCCAGCGCATCCCAATCGGCTGATTTGCCGGTGATGGTGCGCAGGGATTTGCGGTCGGTGTGCTGGTCTTCGAGGGTCATACGGTGATTTCGCGGCTCATCAGGCGCGGCAACAGCAGATCGCGGGCAGCGCGGAGTTTCTGGTTGGAAAAAGTCAACGCCTTCAATTGAGCAATGATCGGCTGAATAACGCCATCAAAAGTGGTCAACAAACCGGAAGGTGGCAAAGGTACCGGATAAGCCTGCATCTGCTTCCAATCGGCGCGAGGCATCTTCGATCCCTCTTTCATTTGTTGTGCCGTAGTTGCGACAAACTCGTCGCTCGACACGGTCATCAAAACCAAGCCATGCAGCTTTTTATCCACAGGACGAATCACGATGGCGTCCGATGATGCGACCTTGTTCAGATTTCCGGAACCAGCTCTGTCTCTGTTCGTTAACCCGCTCCGGCTCTTCCACTTAAAAATCCAATTTCTTTATTCAGACGAATGGAACCACCTCTATGGATGGTAGAGCAATTTGGCGAAATGGATAACTCGCTCGGATTACATTTAACGACATTTGGGTGCGTGGCTGGTAGTTGATTTGCCATTTTCTGTACAGGCGATGCGCCTAAAACCTTTGGTACATGCGCCTTCCAGCCATACATGCCACGTAGACCCGCTCCCACAGCGCCTCTCCCGCCACTCGCATCCAGGAAATCCCCCATTAATCGCACTACCTGGTACGCGCGCAGGGTGCCGCCGCCGGCTTCAAACGCGCCCTGCTATTGGGGGTGCCGGGTTGGGTGGGCCAACGGTCGCGGCTGGGGGTGACGCGCGATTACGCCGCGCTGGCCGGCCGCGCGGTATGCAGCATGTGCAGCGTGATCTTGCGCACCTCGGCCTTACTGGTATCAATATGGGCCTTGAGCAGCAACTGCGCCTGATCGATTTTCCGTTGCAGCACCGCGCGCAAAATCTTGCCGTGCTCCTGATAAGTCGCGTCAATCCGCGACTCCTTGGTGAAGTCGAGGCGGCGGATGATGCGGATGCGCTCGGTGATGTCGTGATGGATGCGTGCCATCTCTTGATTGCCGGTGGCCGCGACCAGGGTCTCGTGAAACAGCTCGTCGTAACGCGCCACGCCGCGCCCGTCGCTCAGGCGCTCACTGGCCGGCACCAGCCAGAAGGTCTTGAGATCGTCGAGCGCGGGTTGCTCCGGCATCTCGCATAATTTGCGCACGGCCGCAGCTTCAAGAATCACGCGCACGTCATAGAGATTTTCAAACTGGCCGAAATCAAACGGCTTGACGCGCCAGCCGCTGCGGAACAGTACCTCAAGATAGCCCTCGCGCTCCAGACGGTACAGCGCCTCGCGCACCGGCGTGCGGCTCACGCCCATGCGCGCCGCCACTTCGCCCTCGGTGAAGCGGTCGCCCGGCATCAGGTAGAAATCGAAAATCTCCGCCTTGACGCGGGTGTAGACGCGCGTCGCGAGGTTGAGGCCGGCGCCGGATTTTGCGCGCGCAAGGGCTTTCAGTTTGGTGGCGGGCATGGCCGGGATTCCAGGTTCCAGGCTCTACGCGAAATGGCAGGCCGCGCTGTGCCCGGCGTCGAGTTCGCGCAACAGCGGCATTTCCGCCGCGCAACGCTCCACACCCTGCGGGCAGCGCCCGTAAAAGCGGCACACCGTGGGGGAAGGATCAATCGGGCTGCGCACTTCGCCGGCCAGGCGCACGCGTTCACCTTGGTCGCGCCGCCCCGGAATCGCCGACAGCAGCGCCTTGGTGTAGGGGTGGCGCGGGCGGGAAAAAATGGCTTCAGCCGGCCCGCTCTCGATCACGCGGCCGAGGTACATCACCACC
>JANNCZ010000272.1:0-1980 GCA_031387185.1 Burkholderiales bacterium | reverse complement strand
AACCGGCCTGTGGCCGCGTGATCCGCCGATCCGCTTCCGCGCGGTGATCCCCACGTCGTGGCTGGAAATCACGGTAGGCGAAGGAAAAAACCGTCAGGTCAGGCGCATGACTGCTGCCGTGGGCTTCCCCACCCTGCGCCTGATCCGCGCCGCGCTTGGACCGGTGCGGGTCGATGGTTTGCTCCTTGGGACGTGGCGCAATGTGCCGTTGGCGGAAATCGGGTACGCTCGCTGACTGGCTGGGCGATTGCTTACCCGCCATTTTTCACTTACTTTTCGAAGGAGACCCTATGAAAAAATCCCTGAGCTTGATCGTCGCTGCCGCATTTGCTGCCGTCAGTTTCGGTGCGACTGCTGCGCCGCTCGCCAGTGAAACCCTGTTCAGCAATGCCGGTACGCTTCAACTTGATGTGAAGGACAAAAAGGCCGGAAAGAAAAAAGGATCCAAGAAAAAGGGCGCCGCCAAGAAATAAGTCGGCGATCAGCATCGCGAGCGCCGGGCCCTGTGCCCGGCGTTTTTGTTTCTGCGCGGGTTAATGGCGAACATGCTGTCAACCCTGCACGCCAGACCGCGTTATTTGCACTGACCGAGGAGGTCAATTCGTAACGACTCCACACTGAAAAGGAAACATCATGAGCAAACTGTTGACCATTCTCATCGCTGGCGTGTTTGCCACCGTCTCCGCCACCGGCTTTGCGCAAGAGAAAAAAGCCGACGCACCGAAAGCCGAGATGAAGAAGGACGACACCCAGAAAGCTGACAAGCCAGTCAAAAAAGGCGCCAAAAAATCAAAGGGCAAGAAATCAGGCAAGAAAGCGGCGGCCGCCAAAGCCGAAGCCCCCAAGAAGTAAGCCGCACGCAAGCCGCGACAAAGCACGACCCGCGGCATCGCGATGCGCAAGACCCGCCGGACTGTTACGCAGTCCGGTTTTTTTTCGCGCGTCCTTCGTAACGGTGCGGCAACTACGAGGCGCGGCGTAGACTGCACGCGCAGCGGCCCCTGCGCAGCATTGATCCCGGCCCTGCAAGCTCACGGCCCCACGACGTGGCCACTTACGGTCTTACAATTCGCCTTTGTCTCCGCCTTTCCTTTCTATTCCTTGCGCCTTCTTCCCATGTCCCTCAACCTCTGCGCCCTGAATCTCCGCGCTGCTCTGCGCCTCGCATGCGCCGCCCTATGGCTGCTCATCGCATCCGCCGCGCCCGCTCAAACGTCTGGCGGCCAGCCGCCGCTGCCTGCCGTGCAACTGCAAAGCGGCATGTTCCTCATCAAAGCGGAAGTAGCGAGCAATTATTCAACGCGCATGCAGGGGCTGATGATGCGCGAGAAAATGGGTACCAACGAAGGCATGGTGTTCGTGTTCCCCGGCGAAGATCAGCAGTGCATGTGGATGAAGAACACGCTGCTGCCCCTGTCGGTCGCCTTCATTGACCAGAGCGGCGTGATCCTCAATATCGAGGACATGCAACCCAAGACCGAGAACAGCCACTGCAGCGTCAAACCGGCGCGCTACGCGCTGGAGATGAACCAGGGCTGGTTCAAGTCCAAAAACATCAAGCCGGGCACCAGGATTGGCGGCCTCGAAAAGGCCGGGCCACCGCAGTAGCCTTCGCAGAAGCCGCTGCTGCAACCGAGGCGACAATTGCAGCAGCAATCGCAGCACTTCGCTGCGGCAAGGCCGCAATTTGCAATGTGCGGATCAGCCCGCGAGGCGCGTCTTCACCAGCGTCGAGATCTTGGTCATGTCGGCACGGCCCGCGAGCTTGGCTTTCACCGCGCCCATGACCTTGCCCATGACTTGCGGGCCAGGCTTCGCGCCGTCGGTGGACGCCGCCGTGATCGCCTCAGCAATGATCGCCTCGACTTCGGCGTTATCCGCCTGCGCCGGCAAGTAAGCAGACAGCACATTGACTTCAAACTGCTCGTTCGCGGCGAGGTCTTCACGTTTGGCGGCCTGATACTGCGTGATCGAATCACG
>JANNCZ010000261.1:0-4927 GCA_031387185.1 Burkholderiales bacterium | reverse complement strand
TCGTAAAAATCACCACAGAGGAATCATCATGAGCACTCAACCCTCATCTTCCCCGCTGCGAGTCGCCGTCCCACGACCAACGCCGCAGCACAACCCGCTGCGGGTTGGTATAGGCGGCCCAGTCGGCTCCGGCAAGACGGCGCTGTGCGAAATGCTCTGCAAGGGCATGCGCGACCACTACGACATGGGCGTCATCACCAACGACATCTATACCAAGGAAGACATGGAGATTTTGCTGCGCGCTGGCGCCCTGCCGCCGGAACGCATCATGGGGGTCGAGACCGGTGGCTGCCCGCATACCGCGATCCGCGAAGACGCCTCGATCAACCTCGAGGCCATCGCACGCATGCAGGCCGATTTTCCCGATCTGGATTTGATCCTGCTGGAATCGGGTGGCGACAATCTCGCCGCCACCTTCAGCCCTGAACTTTCCGACCTCACGCTCTACGTCATCGATGTGGCCGGGGGAGAGAAGATTCCGCGCAAGGGCGGGCCTGGCATTACGCGCAGCGATCTGCTCATCATCAACAAGACCGATCTCGCACCGCATGTCGGCGCCAATCTCGACATCATGGCTTCCGATGCAAAAAAGCAGCGCGGCGAGCGGCCCTTCATCTTCACCAATTTGCGCAAGGGGACCGGCGTGGCCGAGGTCATCGCCTTCATCCGCAAGGAAGGGCTGCTCGACGAAGCGCGCAAGCACAAGCACTGAAGCCGGCGCTAAAACAAGCACCGAAGCACCGAGTCATTTCCCGTGAACGAAGCTGGCCACCTCCTGCCCCTGATCGGCCTGACGTTTTTGCTGGGCCTGCGCCACGGCATGGATCCCGATCACCTCGCAGTGGTGGACAACCTGACGCGCTTCAATGCCGATCAGGCACCGGGTCGCGCGCGCTGGTGCGGTCTGTTTTTTTCACTCGGCCATGGTGCCATGGTGACCCTGGTCGCGGCCCTGCTCGCACTCGCAGCAAGCGCGCGGCAAATACCGGCCTGGGTAGAGACCGGCGGCAATGTCATTTCGATCACCTTTCTGTTTGTCATCGGCGCACTCAACCTGATGGCCTTGTCACGCGCCTCTACTGACGAAGCCGTCGCGCCACGCGGCTTGCGCAGTGGGCTCGTCGTAGGACTGCTGCGCTGCGGGCTCGCATTGGGCTTGCTGCGCCGCGCGACACGCGTCTCGCACCCGTTGTTGATCTCGCTGATCGGCGCCGCGTTCGCAATCTCGATGGACACCCTGAGCCAGGCAGCCGTCTTTTCACTGGCCGCATCGGGCGAATTCGCTTGGGGCGTCGCGCTGCTGCTGGGTCTGATCTTTACCCTCGGTATGCTGGTCGTCGACGGTGCCAATGGATTGTGGGTGTACCGCCTTATCGCCTCGTCGACGCAGCAGTCGCGAGTCTGGTCGCGCCGCCTCACGCTTGCGATTGCGATGCTCAGCCTCGGTCTTGCGGTATTCGGCGTTGCGCGCCTGGTCAATCCGCATCTGGACGCGTGGCATGACCATCAGGCACTGGCCATCGGCATGGCCTGCACGTTGCTGCTCGCGGCGGTGTGGGGCATGGGCCGGTGGCAGCGGCATGCTGCGACGCGTTGAAGGCGGCATCGCGCGTAGATTGTCTCCTGCCAAGGGTTTCCGGCCGGTTTACCGCACGTTTTCAACCAGCACAGTCCCTCAACCAGTCAACGCAGATGCCACAGTTCGCCGTAGACAGGCGATGCCGGAAACGTCTGCGCTGACAACAAAAGCGTCGCTGCCGGTGCTGGCGCAACGCCACTGGCGGTGCGCGCCATTTCGTTCCAGCGCCGCGCGCGCATCCAGCCGGCGTGTGTGACCACCAGTGCAATGCCGCTGGGATTCCACGCCGCGACGCGCTCGACCAGCATGCGCACGGACTCGCCACCGCCCGCTGCGTAGTGCTCGAAATCTTGCGCCCACGCGTCGATTTCGGCGCGAGGAATCGCGCTCCACTGGCCGCCTTCCCACGCGCCGAAATTCATCTCGATCAGTTGCGCATCGATGCGATGCACCCAGCCCCAGCTCTTTAGCCAGCGGCCTACGTCAGCACAGCGTTGCAAGGGGGATGTCCAGACGTGTTTCGGCAAGCCCTGCGCGCGTGCCACGCGTTCGATGCGGCGCGCAAGGCGCCGTGTGCGGCGCGGATCAACACGCACGTCGGTGTGACCAGTGCAGCGTCCTTCCACATGTTGCGGAAGCGGGTGGCGCCACGCCAGAATGTTCGCGGTGCTGCTATCCATGCGATCCGGCCAGCGCATGTGCAACGGCGAGCCACGCAAGCAGTGACACGAGTTCAGTCACCTGCTGCACGGCACCGAGTGTGTCGCCGGTAAAACCGCCGAGGCGCTTGCGCAGCGACCGCGCGGCGAGCAGCGTGGTGACGGCGATGCCTATGCTGGCAGCAATCAAGGCCCATGCGATCAGATCGACCTCATCGACACGCAGGTCAAACCCCGCCGCAGCAAGCCACACCGCAACGGTCAACAATCCAGTCCAGAGGAGCGCGACGACCACGTTACTGCCGCGCACCTGCGCCGCCAGTGGTTTTGCCTTGGCCTGCTCAGTGTCTCCAGCGTAAGGCGTAGCCCACATCAACCACACCGGTGCCGTGCGCGACGCCGCGTGCCCCCAGACCAACGCGAGGCACGCCAGCACCGGATGCAACTGCGCCAGTTCGATCAACGCAGCCGCTTTGACGCCGAGCACCAGCACCAATCCGCATACGCCATAGGTGCCGATGCGCGAGTCCTTCATGATTTCCAGCGAGCGCTCGCGGCTGACTGCGCCGCCGAGGCCATCGCAGGTATCGGCAAGGCCGTCCTCATGGAACGCGCCGGTGAGCCAGACTGTCGCGATCATCGACAACAGCACCGCCACTGCTGGCGGAAACAAGGCGAGGCCGAGCGCGAATACCAATGCGCCAAACAGGCCCACACATGCACCGGCCAGAGGGAAATGGCGCACACATTGGTTAAGCCAAGCGGCATCGAACCCCACCCACGCCGGCACCGGGATGCGCATCAGGAACTGCAGGGCGATGAAAAACAGACGAAGTTCGTGGCGCATGTGGATACTCGATACTCTCTTTGGTGCGCGTTTTAGGGTGCGTCCTTGTTGCTCACACCGGCCGACGCAAAACTCGCCATCTCGGCGAGGATGCGGCAAGCCGATTCGAGCAACGGCCACGCCAGCGCAGCGCCCGAACCTTCGCCCAAACGCAAGCCGAGCGTGAGCAGCGGCTCTGCGCCGAGGTGCTGCAACATCAAGGCATGCCCGGCCTCGGCCGAGCAATGCGCGAACACGCAGCGCTGCAACACCTGCGGCTGCAGCGCGTGCGCGGCGAGCAGTGCCGCGCCGGTGATGAAGCCGTCGATCACGATGACGCGCCGCTCGCGTGCGGCTTGCAGCATCGCGCCGGTGAGGGTTGCGATCTCCAATCCGCCCAATGCCGAAAGCACATCAAGTGGCGCGCGCGCATCGGCGTGACGCGCCAGCGCTTCGCCCAGCACGCCGAGCTTGCGTGCGAAACCCGCGTCATCCAACCCGGTGCCGCGTCCGGCGCATTGCTCGATTGGCAGCGCGGTGAAACGCGCCATCAACAGCGCCGCCGATGAAGTATTGCCGATGCCCATTTCGCCCAGCAGCAAGGCATTGCCTGGCAATGCTTTGACAATCGCCGCGCCGTGCGCAAGCGCAGTGTCACATTGCACGCGCGTCATCGCCGGGCCTTGCGTGCAATCCTGGGTGCCGGACGCGGCCTTGGCCACGCTCAAGCCAGGGCGCGGCGCGAAGTCATGGCGCACACCGCAGTCCACCACCGTGAGCGCGAGGCCGTGCTGACGCGCCAGCACCGAGACTGCGGCGCCGCCAGCGAGGAAGTTCTCCACCATCTGCCAGGTCACGTCACTGGGATACGCCGAGACGCCGCGCGCAGCCAGCCCGTGATCGGCTGCGCAGACCAGCATTTGCGGCTGATCCAGGCGAGGCGCTTCACACCCTTGAATCAGCGCCAGTTGCAGCGCAAGAGATTCGAGGCGGCCAAGCGAACCTTGTGGTTTGGTTTTGTTGTCGAGCAAATGCTGCACGCGTGCGCGCAGCGCGGCGTCATTGATGTCAGTTAGTGGGGCAAGCGTTGGTGCAGATGAGGCAAGGGGCATAGCTTCTTTCAGGTGTGCCGCTTGGGCGTGAACCGCTCAAGCGTGTAGTTGCGCGAGCAGTCGATTCATATCAAGATGTTGTTCGAGTGTATCGGCCATGCGCTCCAGGCTGGCCTCGCGCAGTGCATTGAGGTCAACGGCTTGCGCAGCAGCTAGGCCGGCCCATTGCAACAGAGCCTGGCACGCCTGCGGATGGTCGAATACACCGTGCAGATAGGTGGCGAGCAATTGTCCGTCGGCGGAAATCGCGCCATCGGCACGCACTGCCGCATCGTTGCCATCGTTCAGCATGCTCGATGGATGCCCTAGCGCGGGCCCGGTCGTCAAACCCATGTGAATTTCATAGCCGGTCACCTCTGGCATGCCCTCCAGACACAGCGTGCCGCGCACCTGCCGCAGTTGTTTGTCAGGCGCAAACGTGGTGTCGTAGTCGAGCAGTCCCAGGCCGGGCATTGAACCGGGTGGCCCCTCGGTGCCATGCGGGTCGTGCAGCATGCGGCCGAGCATCTGCATGCCGCCACAGATGCCGATCACCTTGCCGCCGTAGCGCAGATGGCGCTGCAACACCTTGTCCCATCCGGCTGCGCGCAGCCAGGCGACGTCGGTGGTGGTGGCTTTGGTACCGGCCAGAATGATGAGGTCGGCCGCTGGCGCAGCCTGCCCCGGCCCGATGAATTGCAAATCGACTTGCGGATGCGCACGCAGTGCGTCGAAATCAGTGTGATTGGAGACACGCGGCGTGGCCGGCACG